>CALKBB010000180.1 GCA_937989795.1 uncultured Collinsella sp.
GTTGGCATCTGCCACAACGCCGATGTTTTGGCAACGACAGCGAAAGCCCGCCAGAGCGAGCAAGGTGCCTTGAAACAAGGCGGCATTGACCTTCTGGTCATGCCGCCGAAGTTGAAAGGCAGATTGCCGCTCTGGCGGGCTTGCAGCGTCGGCTGGTTACGGCGTTTGGCAAAACGCCGTAACTATCTAGCCGCCCAGGTAGGCTTTACGCACGTTGTCGTCGTGCAGCAGCTCTTGGCCCGTGCCGGTCATGGTGATCTTGCCGGTCTCGAGCACGTAGCCGCGTGTGGCGATGGAAAGAGCCATCTGTGCGTTTTGCTCGACCAGAAGCACCGTGGTGCCGGCCTTGTGCAGGTCCTCGACAATCTGGAAGATCTGTTCGATCAGAATCGGCGCCAGGCCCATGGAAGGCTCGTCGAGCATGAGCAGCTTGGGGTTACTCATAAGGGCACGGCCCATAACGAGCATCTGCTGCTCGCCGCCCGAAAGGGTGCCGGCAACCTGGCGACGGCGCTCCTTCAGGCGCGGGAACTGCTCATAGACGCGCTCCAGGCCCGGAGCCACCGTGGACTTGGGCTGTGTATAAGCGCCCATCTCCAGGTTCTCCTCGACCGTCATCTGCAAAAAGGCGCGACGGCCCTCGGGGACCTGAGCCAGGCCCTTACCAACCAGCTTGTCGGCAGGCGTATGGGTAATGTCCTCGCCCATAAACTTGATGGAGCCGGTCTTGGAACGCAGCAGGCCCGAGACGGTCTTAAGCGTCGTGGACTTACCGGCGCCGTTGGCACCGATCAGAGCCACGATCTCGCCCTCGTTGACGTTAAAGGAGATGTCCTTGATGGCGTGGATAGCGCCGTACCAGACGTTGATGTTGTAGACGGAAAGCATCGGCTCTGCCATTTAGTTCTCCCCCTTATCCTGCTTGCCCAGATACGCCTCGATAACGGCGTCGTTGTTCTGGATTTCCTCGGCCGTGCCCTTGGCGATGACCTTACCAAAGTTGAGCACACAGATGCCCTCGCAAATATTCATGACGAGCGACATGTCGTGCTCGATAAGCATGATGGCAATGCCGAAGGTGTCGCGAATCTTAACGATGTTCTCCATGAGTTCCGCGGTCTCGGACGGGTTCATGCCGGCGGCAGGCTCGTCGAGCAGCAGCAGCTTGGGGTTAGTGGCAAGCGCGCGGACGATCTCCAGACGACGCTGGGCGCCGTAAGGCAGCGAGCCAGCCTGCTCGTTTGCCAGATGCTCCATATCAAAGATAGACAGCAGCTCCATGGCACGCTCGTGGGCGGCCTTCTCGTGCTTCCAATACGTCGGCAGGCGCAGCACGCCCTCAAAGCCGGAGTAACGCTCCTGGTTATGCAGGCCGACCTTAACGTTATCCTCCACCGTCATGGTGTTGAACAGACGAATGTTCTGGAACGTACGGGCAATACCCATACGGTTGACCTGATAGACCGACTTACCCGAGGTGTCCTCGCCGTCGAGCAGGATGGTGCCGTGCGTGGGCTGGTACACCTTGGTGAGCAGGTTGAAGACCGTGGTCTTGCCAGCGCCGTTGGGGCCGATGAGACCGGCGATCTCGGTCTTGCCGATGGTCAGGCTAAAGTCGTCTACTGCCTTAAGGCCTCCAAACTCAATGCCCAAGTGGATGCACTCGAGCGCCGGGCGCTGACCCAGGTCGCGGTCGGGAACGATAGCGCCAGAAGGATACGGGACCATCTTGCCCTTGTTGAACTCAAACTTACTGGGCATCGGCTGCCACCTCCTTCTTGGAAGCAAAGCGGTCCTTAATGCGTGCGAAGAATGCCTTGAGCTGTGGGTTGTTAGTAAAGACCATGACCAGGATCAACACGATGGCGTAGATGAGCATGCGGTAGTCCGAGAACTGACGGAGCAACTCGGGGAGCACCGTGAGCAGCGCCGCGGCGATAACGGAACCGCGCATGTTGCCCAGGCCGCCCAGAACCACGAACACCAGAATGAGGA
>CALKBB010000181.1 GCA_937989795.1 uncultured Collinsella sp.
TGACGGTTGTCTGCGCCTGCTCCTCGTCGCGCATGAGCCCCTCGGCCGTCTCGCGCAGCGATGCTGAAAGATTGCCGTGATGGATTAGAAAGCGGTCGGGCTCGTGTCGACTTTCGCAGTAGCTGCGCAGCATGGAGCACACAGCCTCTGCCTCCTCGCGCGAGTTGGCAAAGACCAGGCACTTGCGCCCGCGGGTGTGTTCGAAGATATAGCCCATGCCGGGATCGGCGTTGTCTGGTGCCGTGTCGGTGGGGTTGAGTAATGCCTGTTCGGGTGCTTGGGGGATGCCGACTTCGCCCTCGGGGGCCGAGGAAGCTTGGCGGTCCTTGGGAGCGGCCTTGCCACGTGCCCGCTCGCGACGTTGACGGCGCTCCTCTTGTGTGAGCTGTCCGCCGTGACGCATGTCTTGGGCGCCGGCGGGCAGCGCCGCGGGTGCCACCGCCTCGATGCGCTCGCACGCAAGCACTTCGGCTTCTTGAGGACCCACGCTCTCGAATCCTCGCTGCTGTGCCTGGGGACCCGAGTTGTAGAAGTGCTCCATGGAGATGCGCCACACGCGACGCGGTTCCTCAAAGCGGGGGATGACGCAGTCGCGTCCCGTTCCCTGCGACAGGAAGGCACCCGTGCGTTCCGGGTCCCCGATGGTGGCCGAAAGGCCGATGCGCCGGGGCCGCACGCCCGCCATGCGCGAAAGGCGCTCGATAAGGCAGAGCGTTTGCCCGCCACGGTCGCCGCGCATGAGCGAGTGGACCTCATCGATGACCACATAGCGCAGGTCGCAAAACATGCGCGGGATCGCCATGTGCTTATGGATTAAGAGCGCCTCGAGTGACTCGGGCGTAATCTGCAAGATGCCGCTCGGTTTTTTGATGAGCTTAGCCTTGTGCGACTGCGAGACATCGCCATGCCAGTGCCAGACAGGGATATCGGCCTCTTTGCAGAGGTCGTTGAGACGGACGAACTGATCATTGATGAGCGCTTTGAGGGGGCCGATGTAGAGGGCGCCCACGCTCGCGGGCGGGTTCTCCCAAAACTCGGTCAGGATGGGAAAGAAGGCTGCCTCGGTTTTGCCGGAAGCCGTGGATGCCGTCAAGAGCACATTATCTTGCGTGTTAAAGATGGCATCAGCTGCTGCAACTTGGATAGAGCGTAGGCTCTCCCAATCGTGGGAGTAGATGAAGTCTTGGATAAACGGGGCGTAGCGGTCAAAGGCGTTCACGGGGCCTCCTCTCAAATACGAATCTCTTAACGCGGTGAGCAGTGGCTCGCTACATTACTGTCTCGACGTTTGCCCAGATAAAACCTGCCAAAATAAACCTGTCCCTTTTTGGCAGGTTAGATGGTGAATTCGGCGAAGTTGCGGTCGCCGTCTGCGGTGCCGGTGTCGCCTGTTGCGGCTGCCGGCGCCAGCGCGTCGCCGCCGACGCTTTGCAGCAGTTCGGCCACATTTGCATCGGGGTGCTGACACAGGATATCGAGCAGCTCGATAAAGTCACGGATGACCTCACGGGGCGTCAGGTGCGTATCGGCTCCCACGCGGCCGAACTCAATCTTGAGGAAGTCCACCAAGTCGTTCTCGGTAAGCGTGGGCGTCCAGCCAAAGTATCCGGCATGGATCTGCATGAGTTTTTCGATGAGCACCAGCAACTCCTCGTAGGTGAGTGGCTGCAGGCGGATGATGGGCGCGAGCATATCCTTAAGATCCTCGCGTGCAAAGCGGCCTTGAGCGAGTCGGCTGCGCAGGGCCTCGTAGGAGAACACGCCACGGCGGCGGTCTTCGATGGAGGTCGGCGTGCCGCCCATGATCATGCCCAGGTACTGCGCCTTGCCCTGGAGCGTGTCGTTGTACATGGTCAGGATCTTCTCGTAGTTGTATTGGCGTGTGATGGCGTTGGGAATCTTATACAGATTCACGAGCTCGTCGATGAGCACCAGCATGCCCTTGTAGCCGCTGCAGACCAAAAAGCGCGCAATGAGCTTAACGTAGTCGTACCAGTCGTCATCGCTGATGATGGTCGAGGAGCCCAGCTCGGCGCGTGCCTCACTCTTGGTGCGGTACTCGCCACGAATCCATTTGGTCACGCGGCTCATGGCTTCTTCGTCGCCCTCGGATACGGCCGTGCGATAGCGGCGGAGCATGCGGGTGAAGTCGAAGCCGTGGACCATTTCCTCGAGCGGGGCCAGTTGGGCATTGACGGCAGACTCATCGGCATCGGCACACGAGGCGACCCAGCGATCTAGGATAAGGTTGAGCGCACCGCCCTCGGGGCGCGTCTTGGTCGATATATTGCGTATGAGCTCGCGATAGGTGGCAAGGCCCTGCCCCTGCCCGCCCTGCAGACGGCGCTCGGGGGATAAGTCTGCATCGGCGACGACGAATCCCTCACCCATGGCGTGCGTGCGGATGGTCTGGAGCAAAAAGCTCTTGCCGGCTCCGTAGCGACCGACCAGAAAGCGGAAGCTTGCGCCGCCGTCGGCGATGAGACTCAGGTCGGTGAGCAGGGCGCGGATCTCGACCTCGCGCCCCACGGTGATGTATGGAAGGCCGATGCGCGGGACCACGCCGCCCTTGAGCGAGTTGAGAATGACGGCGGCGACGCGCTTGGGCACGCGGGGTGCTGTGGGTGCGGTATCACTCATGGTCTAGGTATCCTCTCACGTCTGCTTCGTAGTCCTCGATAATGTGCGGTCCTGCTGAGTCAAATTCAATAACGGTGTCGCCCACCAGGTCAAAGAGCGCCTCGTTGATGGTATCGACGAGCATGTCCTCGCTCTGGCCCGACCTCTCCACTGCCGATGCCGTCTGTGCCGTGTTCTGCTCGAGCAGTGCGCGAAGGAAGGCATCTGCGGCGGGCGCGAGTTCGGTTGCGGTGCCAGCGGGTGCAGTCGATACGACCGCTGGCGTCGGTGCGAGGAGCGGTGCCACGACGCCAAACTGTTCGGTGGAAATGGTTGGCTCGTCGGCTTCGTTGCGCTCCGTGGGCGCCGCGATCGGCTCGGCCATCACGTCGGCCGCGGGCTTGGCTTCCGGTTGCTCGGGTTCCGCCGTATCGACCTCTGTGGGCACATCGTCCTCGCGTTCCTCATCAATCAAAAGCGCCTCACGCGTTTGTGCGGCGGCGTTCCGAATGTGCCCCAGCTGGCTCAAATCGATATCGATCTTGACGGGCTGATGTGCGGCATCCCATGAAAGCCATGACACGATTTCGTCATCGATGATCTTGGCCAGATATTTGGGGACCTTCTCTTCCTTAAGGGG
>CALKBB010000182.1 GCA_937989795.1 uncultured Collinsella sp.
CAGGTGCTCCTTGGCCTCGATGGCCTGGTGCAGGCCCTCGGAGTAACGGCGGCCTTCCATAATGCGGCCGGTGAACTCGTCGACGATCTTGACCTCGCCGTTAGTGACCACGTACTGCTTGTCGCGATGGAACATGTACTGGGCCTTCAGCGCCTGCTGCAGGTGGTTGACCAGCTGGCCGGAGAGATCGGCGTAGATGTCATCGATGCCCAGGCGGCGCTCGATCTTCTTAAGACCGCGCTCGGTGGCGGCAATGGTGTGCTTGGCCTCGTCCATGACATAGTCGCCCGTGGGCTCGACGTCCTCGGTGGCGGTGAGCATGTCGTGCGACACGTCCTCGCCGCGCTCAAGGCCACGCACGGCACGCGCGAAGTCCTTGTAGGTACTGGCGGACTTGGTGCCAGCGCCCGAGATGATCAGCGGGGTGCGGGCCTCATCGATCAGGATGGAGTCCACCTCGTCGACGATGGCGTAGTTGTGACCGCGCTGCACGCGCTGCTCGGGACGGGTAACCATGTTGTCGCGCAGGTAATCAAAGCCGAACTCGGAGTTGGTGCCGTAGGTGACGTCGGCCTGGTAGGCCGGGCGCTTGAGCTCGAGCGGCATGTTGTTCTGGAGCAGACCGACGGTCATGCCCAGGTACTTATAGATGCGGCCCATCCACTCGGAGTCGCGCTTGGCAAGGTAATCGTTGACAGTAACGACGTGCACGCCCTTGCCGGCAATAGCGTTGAGATAGCCGGCCAACGTGGAGACGAGGGTCTTACCTTCGCCGGTCTTCATCTCGGCGATGTGGCCCTCGTGCAGCGCCATGGCGCCAATGAGCTGCACGTCAAAGTGGCGCATACCCATGGTGCGCTTGGAAGCCTCACGCACGGTGGCAAAGGCCTCGGGGAGCATGTCGTCGAGCGACTCGCCGTTGGCGTAACGCTCGCGGAACTTATCGGTCTGGCCGCGGAGTTCCTCCTCGGTCATCTTCTCAAACTGGGGCTCAAGACCGTTGATCTGGTCGACGATCTTGTAGTAGCGCTTAAGGTCCTTATCGGATCCAAAGGACAGCAGCTTTGACATGAATCCCATGTGGTTTTCCTTTTTGGCCATCGCCCACGCCGTGCAGCTGCGGGCGAGTTAAACACAGATGATTGTACTTTAGCCAAACAAGGCGCGGCCTATACGGTCGACCTCGACCGCCACGTAATAACTACGACCCGACCGACCTGCCAAAAAGGGACTGGTTTATTTTGGCAGGTTTTATCTGGGAAAACGCCGTCACTCTGCCATTTGGTGCAAACCAACCCGTCCCCTTCGCACCAATCTGGTGCAATGGGAACGGGTTAGCCTGCACCAATAAAAAGAAAAGGGCCGCGCACCCAAACGGATGCACGGCCCTTATGCCATGAATGCGAGTGATTCCTCGGCGAGCTATTTACTCAGCAGCCTCGGTGGTCTCGGCCTCGGCAGCGGCCTCCTCGACGGGAGCCTCTGCGGGAGCCTCGGCGGCCTGCTTGGCAGCCTCCTCGGCAAACTTAGCAGCACGCTTGGCCTTCTCGGCAGCCTTAGCCTCAGCGGCGGCCTTGCGAGCAGCCTCGGCCTCGGCAGCCTTAGCGGCCTTAGCAGCCTTGGCCTCCTCAGCCTTCTTGAG
>CALKBB010000183.1 GCA_937989795.1 uncultured Collinsella sp.
CATTTTCTATCGCGCGGTAAGGTGCCCGCGTTCCTGGGCTCGTCGTTTGCCTTTATCGCGGGTTATGCCGCCGTTGCGCCCAACGGCGAGGCCGAGCTTTTGCCCTACGCTTGCCTGGGCGTTGTCTGCGCCGGCCTGCTCTATCCGGTGCTGGCAGCGCTGTTCCGCGCATTTGGCGCCAAGCGTGTCATGCGTTTCTTTCCGCCGGTGGTGACTGGCCCTATCGTCATTTCGATCGGTCTGATCCTGGCAAGCTCCGCCATTGCCAGCTGCCAGACCAATTGGCTTGTCGCCGTTATCGCTGTTGCAGTGATCGTCATCTGCAACATCTGGGGCCGCGGCATGGTCAAAATCGTGCCGATCCTGCTGGGCGTCGTGGTGAGCTATGCCGTTGCGGCCGCGTTGGGTGAGGTCGATTTCTCTGGTGTCGCAGCCGCGCCGTGGGTCGGTCTTCCCATCGTGTGGAACAACACCGTGTTTGCGCTCTTTGGTCCGCAGTTTGATAGCGGCCTCGCCACGACGGCCATCATCACCATCATGCCGCTGGCCTTTGCAACTATGATCGAGCATATCGGTGATATTTCCGCTATTGGCTCCACCTGCGAGCGCAACTACATTGCCGATCCCGGTCTGCACCGCACGCTGCTCGGTGATGGTCTTGCCACGATTCTGGCTTCGCTCTTTGGCGCTCCGGCCAACACCACGTATGGTGAGAACACCGGCGTGCTTGCCCTGACGCGCGTGTTCGATCCGCGCGTGATTCGCATTGCCGCGTGCTGCGCTATCGTGCTTTCGTTCTGCCCCAAGTTCGCTGCCGTGATTGCCGCCATGCCGGCATGCGTTATCGGCGGCGTGTCGCTCGTGCTTTACGGCATGATCAGCACTGTGGGCGTCCGCAACCTCATCGAGAACCAGGTCGATTTCCAGAACAACCGCAACGTGCTTGTGGCCGCTCTGGTGCTCGTGCTTTCACTCGGCATTGCTTACAGCACTGCCGGTGCCATCGTGCTGGAGCTGGGCGGCGTGACGATTTCGCTTTCCGGTCTTGCCGTGGGCTCGCTGGTTGGCATCGTGCTCAACGCAATTCTGCCCGGCAACGACTTTGAGTTTGCCGTTTCTGAACTCGAGGAGACTGTCGAGTAGAAGTTGTGTTCAGCTAAATCAAAAAATGGCGCCCGTGCGTACGCGTGGGCGCCATTTTTAATGCGTCAGTATCCAGCGTATGCCACGCGCCATTCGTAGATCGGTTTGGGCAAAGTGATTGCCGGGGTTGAGTTCCATCGTTGTTGGGATGCCGCGCTCGATGAGTAGCTCTTCCATTGCGCGCGTGTCGTCGAGTACGTGTCTCATCATGCGGTTGGGCGTCTTGGTTTCTTTTTTGCCGAGTGACAGATAGACAGCTTGTGGGCTGCCGGCAAATGGCGCCGTGCTGGCGCGATCGACATAGTCGGGAAACCATAGCGACCCCGATGCGCTCGCGATGCGGTCAAAGGCGTCGGTTTGCCAGAGGGACCAGAGCGCGAAGAGGCCCGCGAGCGAGTAGCCGGCAATGCCGCGCCAGGTGGGCGGGCAGGGGAGTGATGATTCGGCCTCTGGGATTATCTGATTCAGCAGTTCATCGAGAAACTCAGACGCCTGTCCACCAAAGGGTTCGGCATCTCGTATAGTTCCCTCACATTCCCAGGGGCTCAGCTCGCGATTCCAATCGAGCCCTCCAATGGCGACAAGGGTGAACGGTGGACAGCCGAGCTCTCG
>CALKBB010000184.1 GCA_937989795.1 uncultured Collinsella sp.
GTAATAATAATACGAGAAGGGCTTGGGAGCGCTACGGCCCGTGGAGTCCGCGCCCTTGGTGGGGTCGTCAAGCGTGTAACTAATATTTTTGAATTCCAGGAGCTGAGAGCTGAGGCCATTGGCCTGAGTCTCTACCTCTTGAGCGTTTTCGAACTTCGGATTGTCTGCGAGCTGGAGCGTAAACACCTTCATCTCGCCACCCTCAACGACCTTAGTCGCCCTAGGAGTCCAGGAAAAACTGGAGGTATACGTGTTGGTGAAGGTCTTTGATCCATTGGAGTTGACAATCGAATAATAGCCTTGGCCGTCATCTTTCAGAGCGCCCAGCGAATCAGTTGAATCTCCGGAGTGTTTAATCACCCTCGCGTTTGTAAGCGTGTAGTTATGAACACTGATTTCTTTAGTCTTGCTCTCGTCATTCAGCGTCGGAACAGACATAAGTACAGTCACGTTATCCTTGAGCGTTCCCACAATCTCATACACAGCAGGGTCGTACTTGATGTAGGGATCTTTACCAGCATCTTCAACCAGGTAGTATGTAATCTCGCCAGCCGAACTGCTCGGAGCAGACTGCTCACCAAGGTTAAACGTGATGTTGCCGCTTGCATCATTTTTTGCATTTCCCACCTCAACGCAAGCGCCGCGATCGAATGTCCCATTAGCGAAAGGATCTTGCTTATCCTTGCGGTAGACCCTAAAGGTGAACTCCTTGAGTGGTTTGTTCTCACCAGTCTGCGAATCAATTAGCTCCTTGGTCGCCTTAATGCTTGGGTAGACATACGCGTCCGTTGGCTGACCCAAGTACAGGTCACCATTCGACATGATGCCGCCACCATGGTCCCAGGAATAGTTGCCCGTGATGAAAGTTGTCGCTTCATTCTGCGCATCATTCCGCGCTTTAATCGCCGCCTTATCCCCGGCCGTAACACCCGAGGTCAGGCCGATGCTATTTTTTACCCCAACAGCACCGTTGGCGGGGATGTTGAAGCCGGTCTTGCCATAGCCGAAATGATAGCCTCTATGAGCAAGCCTACTGTATCAATAGTACTTGGAGGTGGACATTCCACCACCAAGCATCTCACCAGTCACAACTGCGATCGGCGTATTGTGATCATGCGCTGCGAGGAAGAAATCGGCATGACCATTGTCACGAAAAACGTCTTTCAAATAGGCGGCTTTGTCTTGATCCTTACCGTCGTTGCCGGCAGAAAGATGGGGCGCTTTGTCATTGCCGGAATTGCCCTCTTGCTTGTAAGCAGGATTAGGATGATCTTTGCCAGGATTCTCATTACCGGCAGACGAATTGCCAAAGATTGCCGTGCCTTCAGTGTTCGTTACCAAGGTCTTACCCGATGGGCAGACCGCAACGCCGCCACCATAGCCGCCAGCGGTATTGCTGCTTATATACGAGTTGTATACAAACAGTCTGCCTGCGTTAGTCGCGTCTTTCGAATCACCCTGAACAAAGATGCCGCCGCCACCCCAGTCAAAGCGAGACATGCAGTGATTGTTTGTGATGTAGACTGTACTTTTTTTAGTGCCGTTACTATCTTTAGGGCCGTTAATCATCGCGTCAACCCTCTGGCCCACTCGGATGCCGGCACCTTCAGATCGATAGCTCACGTTAGAGGCAATAATTCCTCCCGTGATGTTGAGCCAAGCCTTACCTTGTTGTTTAAGATTGGTAACATAAACGCCGCCGCCAGCTTCCTCGGAATAGTTGCCAGTAATCTGACCACCGGAAATGGTGACATGGGCGCCGGTATTGGCAGCAAGCCCAGCTCCACCATGACAACCATCGCCATCCCTGCCACAGAATTTAGCCATTCTATTATTCGTGATATAGCCACCAGAAACGGTCACGATGCCGCCCTCGGCCATAATGCCGCCACCGAATCCCGCGCCGAGTGTGCTATTATCGGAGATTACGCCACTGGTCACCTTACCGGAGATTACGCCACTGGTCACCTTGACTGCAGACCCCTTGGCATATACACCGCCGCCACTCGAAGCGCAGTTGCCAGCAATTACGCCACCGGTCAGGTTAAGGATCGAAGCGCTGCCCCCTTCATTAGACACCATGACACCTGCACCGTTGGCCCAAGTGTTCGTAGAAGCACCGCAAACGTAGCCACCGCTCATATTGACGGTAGAGCCGTTCTCGGCATAGATGAGGCTGCCGACATTGCAGCCCTTTTTCTGCGTAAGCGTACCACTCTGGAGGTTAAACGTGCCACCCTGGTAAACGTTAATGAGCCTCATCGTGGAGTTCTTGGTGACTCCAACAATTGCGCCCTGAATAGTCGCCGTGTGCTCATAGATCTTCTCGGTGGTACCTGCACCACTTGCAGTCGATTCGGTTACGTAATAGGTAAGGTCAGTCGGAATGTCATTATCGTCATAAGACATCTTTGCCGTCTTGCCATAATTGTTAGGTGTCAGATGCTCGTCCTTATCTTGCAGCTGCTGGCCGTCGGCAACATTCTCCTGAATGTGCCCAGAGTCCACGTCGTCCACGACCGTAAGCGTCGCGCCCTTAGCAATATCAAACAGAGGCTTGCCAGCACTATCCTGCTTTATCTTGTGACCATTTAAGTTCAAGGTGATATTGATGAGATTGTCGCTGGACTGTTCGAGCCTAATCTCATCGTTATAGTCGATATCGGCCGTAAGCTTAAAAGTAGCAACGCCGTCTCCATCACGCAGTTTCTTGTTAAGGAGCTTTGAGCTCAGCTCTGCCGCGTTGCGAATTTCATAATCTGATTCATTCTCTGTAGCAGGCGCGATTGCGTCTTCATCATTAGTGTCGTCTTCGGCAGGCCACTCGGCACTTTTGGCTCCCGCGCCATCGGACGACAGGCCCGTCGCGACAGCGCCACCAGAGGTTTTGCCGTTCTCGGTCTCGTCGCTAATCTGCTTTTCGGTATCCCCGTTGTTGGTGTTTTCTACATCAGCAGACTCAGTTGAGGAACCACCCGCCGTCACAATTTCTTCGGCAGAAACCGTCTGGGCATCGTTGGCGATGGCCTGCGAGATCGGAGGCATGACGAGCGACAGTACCAGGCTCAAAACGGAGGCTCCGCACAAAACGCCTGCCAGTACACGGCGCGTCGCTTTTTTACTCTGCTCAGATTTGTCTGAATTCGCTTTCATCGATGTCTCCTCCCCAAGAGACTGCGATCTTGCTCTTTCACTATCAAACGTATCTGCGTAATCTGTAATTGCGCACGTTTAATGTACAAATTTTAACGATTGTTTAGACATCTGAGCAACAAAACCGACATTTTTGTAGCGGATTCTCAATTCTCTTGACATTTGCTCAGATTTACCTTCGTTTATTCGCTATCTATTTTTTGTTTCTACTGGTAATTTAGTTGCACATCATTTTTAATGGCATTAGATTTTTTTGCACAAATTTTTGCTCAATAGCAAACATCCCGCTCACGGTCGAAAATCGACCGTGAGCAGTAGGTCATCAACCGGAAGGAATATCCTACCAAACTGATGAGAATATCTTTAACCCATCGGCGGTTAGAAGCGTAATGCTCAGACAACCATATTTGAATTTGCGCGCAGATTTTCGGTATCAATTCGCCCAAATCGCCTGAGGCCACCACAAAGGTACCTGCCCCTTCGTGGTGGTTCTCCCCCGGCGCTACAGCAGATGCTCCTCGATAAAGATCGCGATGCCGTCTTTGTCGTTGCTGGCGGTTACAAAATCGGCGGCGGCACGGGTGGCATCGCTACCATTTGCCATGGCCACGCCCACGCCGGCGTCGGCCACCATGCAGGTGTCGTTGTCCGCATCGCCAAACACGCAGATGTTCTGGAGCTCCATGTCGTTGAGCTCCGCCACGCGTACAAGGCCGCGCGTCTTGGACACGCGCGGATCCATGAATTCGTAGAGTCGCTGCGTGGTTTGCAGAGCCGCCGCTTTAACGGTGTCATCGGCAAATGTCGACGCCCGCTCAATCACCCGCGGCATTACCTCGGGCGCCATGGTAAACATCACCTTGGTCTGCGGCTCGCGCAAAAACTCGGCAAAGTCGACCACCTTGTAGGGCACGCCGTCGACACGCGACAGGTGCTCGACGCATGCATTGCTCTCGGGCACATAGAGCACGCCGTCCCGAGGGCAAACGGGCGTTGCCGGCAGGCCTGCCATGTGCTCGCAGATGCGCGCGATGGTCTCGCCCGGCAGAGGGAAGCTCAGCTCGTTGATGTCGTGCGCGCGGTCGATGACTTCGGCGCCGCCGCAGCCCACCAGCACGTCTACCAGGCCTTCGATACCCCAGAGCCCAAACATGGCCTCGGTCGCCTGGGCGTCGCGCCCGGTGCACAGGCCAAAGAGCACGCCGCGCTCGCGCAGGGCGTGGATCGCCGCCACGGTGCGCGGGGACACCGTGTGCTGGCTCGTGAGCAGTGTGCCGTCGATATCGCAGAACACGGCTTTGATGTGGCTGAAGGTGGTGTCCATGGGGGCCTTTCTGGGTTGTGCGGCGGTGCTGAATGTGGTCGGAAATGGTGTCCATGGTATACCAAGGCACAGGCGCGGCCCCTCAAAGCAAAAACCACCACAAAGGTGCCCCTTTGTGGTGGCCGGACCCGCAGGATGGCCTGGCTCGGGACGCAAATCATCACAACATTCGACGCTATTCGGCAAAATCGCGATTTTCATCGAATGTTGTGATGGTTTTACTGCCTTGCGGCACGATCAAAATGCCAGTGGCCAAACAGCAGCAGCACCGCGGGAACCGCCGTCACGACCATGCCCGCACCAACGAGCGTCTGCTGCACACCAAACGTCGCCGCCAGCCACGGGGCAATCGCCAGCGGGGCCACGCCGGCGAACATGTTGCCAAAGCCCATGACCGAGTTGACGCGACCGAGCTGCTCGAGCGGAGCCGTCGTTTGCACGATAGTGTTGTGGAGCGGGTTGACGACGCCCCAGGCCACGCCCAGGACAATCTGGCCGATAAGGGCTACGCCCACGTACGGTGTCCCCACATAAATCAGACTTCCCACGCCCACGGACATGAGTGCCACGAGCAGCGTTTTGAGGCTGACGAAGCGCGGCGGCAAGCGGAGCGCGAGGACGGCGCCCAGCACCGCGCCCACACCGCTGGCCGACGAGAGCCAGCCCATCCATTCGACACCGACGTGCAGGACATCGCGGTAGAAGAACGACTCCAGCGGATCGAAGGCACCGTAGCCAAAGTTCGAGAGGAAGATGATGCAGAACAGCAAGGCGAGGATACTGTTGGTGAAGACTGTCTTGATGCTTGTCGCGAAGGTGGCGCGGGCGAATGTGCTGGGGTTGGAGCTTTGGCTGGCTTTGCCCGATGCGATATCATCAATCGCGGGTTTGCCTTCGTGTGTGGCGGCCTGACCTGTACTTTGCCTAAATCCCCAACCGGCGACGAGCGCCAGTACGGTAAAGATCATCATGAGCGCGAACACCGCGCGTGACGATGTAGCCGCCGCGACAAAGCCGCCCAGTGTGGGGCCGACGATAATGCTCACGTTGGAGAACATGGTTATGGCGGAGTTGATGTCTTTGAGCTCGGCGGGGTCGTCGGTGAGATAGGCCGGATAGGACGTGGCGATGGGTTGGGCGAATCCCATCACAAAACCTAGGAACGCCGCGCCGGCAAGGACTGTTCCGGTCGTGCTGCCAAAGGCGATGGTTGCCACGCCGGTTGCCAACGTGCCGACGATACTCGCCCGGAAATGCCGGCGCGGGCCCCAGGCGTCGAGCGCCGCACCGCCCGCAAAGGACCCCAGAATCACAAAGACGTTCATAAAGAGGACAGCCAGCGACGTCGCAACGACCGAAGCGCCGTCCGCATAGGTGAGCGTTCCGATGACGCCGATAAAGTAGCTGGTCTGAAAACCGGTGTAGATGAGAAAGCGCATCGCCACCAGGCGCTTGGCCTGCATGGACAGCGATGATTGAGGCTTTGAGAAAAGATGGGTGAGCATGGAGACTCCTTGTTTCATACGAATGCGGACGGCGGGCATTCGCCACCGTCTGTCAAATCAATCTATCCGCATGAAACATTAAGGACGCATCAAGCCCCTTCTCTCCGTTTTTCGCCCGTCGTGGACTACTTGGTAGATTGTAAGGCATGTCCCACACATCTACCAAAGCAAAAACCACCACAAAGATGCCTGTCCCCTTTGTGGTGGAAGTGACGTTTGCCCAGGTAAAACCTGCCAAAATAAACCTGTCCCTTTTTGGCAGGTTATGGCAGCGCAGCGAGCCGGTTCCAAGTGCCCCAGGTCGCCCCGAAAGAGGAGCGACGCGTACTTTGGTACGCGAGCGACGGCTTGAGGGGCGAGATGGGGTGCTTGGGGCCGGCGCAGCGTCAAGCCTGAAGGTGGTCTTGGATGAGGTCACAGATGGCTCGGGCGTCGTTGATGTTGATGGCTCGGGTCGCAAAGCCGGCGTCGAAGGCCTGACGCGCCAAGGCCTCGTTGCAGGCAAGGGCCAGCGTGTGACCGTCGACCAGGTCGAGCGAGCTCTTGCCGCGCAGACGGTCGACACCGGAGCGCGCGACGACGATGTTGTCGAAGCCCTCAGTCTTGTAGCCCTCGATGATCACCACGTCGACATCGTTGTAACGCGACAGCAGCTCGCGCGCGGGCATCTCGTCCTCCTCGCGCGTGTCGGCGTACTCCGCCCAGCGCGTGGCGCAGATGAGGCCCACGTGTTTGGATCCGGCCTGGTGATGACGCCACGTATCCTTAGCGGGTACATCGATATCAAAGCCGTGA
>CALKBB010000185.1 GCA_937989795.1 uncultured Collinsella sp.
TACCGAATTATTTATTGCTATCATGCAAGGCGTAGGGTAAATCTCCGATCGCAAGGAGACACAAATGGTGAAAAAGTCACCGGAAAACACTACTCCCGCAATTGTGGACAACGTAGAGGCGCTTGAGGCTAAGCTCGCTCAGATGCGAGAGGCCCAGGCGCTTTTTGCTACGTACACGCAGGAGCAGGTCGACAAGATCTTCTATGAGGCCGCCATGGCCGCCAACAAGGCTCGTATCCCGTTGGCGAAGATGGCCATCGAGGAGACCGGCCGCGGCGTTCTTGAGGACAAGGTCATCAAGAACCACTACGCCGCAGAGTACATCTACAACGCTTACAAGAACACCAAGACCTGTGGCGTTCTGGAGCGCGACGAGGCTTACGGCATCACCAAGATCGCCGAGCCCATCGGCATCGTGGGTGCCGTCATCCCGACGACCAACCCCACCTCCACTGCGATCTTCAAGACGCTGATCTGCCTGAAGACCCGCAACGCCATCATCATCTCCCCGCACCCGGCTGCCGCCAAGTGCACCATCGCCGCCGCCAAGCTCGTGCTTGACGCTGCCGTCAAGGCCGGCGCCCCCGAGGGCATCATCGGCTGGGTCGATGTCCCCTCCATCGAGCTGACCAACATGGTCATGCGCGACGTCGACATCATCCTCGCCACCGGTGGCCCGGGCATGGTCAAGGCCGCCTACTCCTCGGGCAAGCCCGCCCTGGGCGTTGGCGCCGGTAACACCCCGGTCGTCATCGACGACACCGCCGACGTGCTGCTCGCCGTCAACTCCATCATTCACTCCAAGACCTTCGACAACGGCATGATCTGCGCTTCCGAGCAGTCCGTGACCGTCATCGACACCATCTATGACCAGGTCAAGGCCGAGTTCCAGAAGCGCGGCTGCTACTTCGTCAAGCAGGGTGCCGAGATGGAGGCCCTGCGTGCCGCCATGTTCAAGAACGGCGCCCTCGATCACCGCATCCCCGGCATGGCTGCCGCCAAGATCGCCGAGCTCGCCGGCATCGAGGTTCCCGCCAAGACCAAGATCCTGATCGCCGAGGTCACCTCCACCGACCCCGCCAAGGAGGAGTTCTCCCACGAGAAGCTCTCCCCGGTCCTGGCCATGTATCACGCCAAGGACTTCCAGGAGGCCGTCGACAAGGCCGAGCACCTGGTGCTCGCCGGTGGCCCGGGCCACACCGCCTCTCTGTACGTGCACCCCGCCCAGGCCGAGAAGATCAGCCTGTTCGAGCACGTCATGAAGGCCTGCCGTATCGTCATCAACACCCCGTCCTCGCACGGCGGCATCGGTGACCTGTACAACTTTGGCATGAAGCCGTCTCTGACCCTGGGCTGCGGCTCCTGGGGCGGCAACTCCGTCTCCGAGAACGTTGGGGTGAAGCACTTGATCAACGTTAAGACTGTGGCCGAGCGCCGTGAGAACATGCTGTGGTTCCGCGCTCCCGAGAAGGTCTACTTCAAGAAGGGTTCCACGCCCGTCGCCCTCGACGAGCTGGGCAACGTCATGGGCAAGAAGCGCGCCTTCATCGTCACCGACCAGTTCCTCTTCAAGAATGGCAACACCCGCGCCATCGAGGCCAAGCTCGACGAGATGGGCATCGCCCACGACTGCTTCTACGACGTCGAGCCCGATCCGTCGCTGCAGTGCGCACGTCGCGGCGCCAAGCAGATGGCTCTCTTTGAGCCGGACGTCATCATCGCCGTCGGCGGTGGCTCCGCTATGGACGCCGGCAAGATTATGTGGACGATGTACGAGCACCCCGAGTGCAAGTTTGAGGACATGGCCATGGACTTCATGGACATCCGCAAGCGTATCTTCACCTTCCCTGAGATGGGCAAGAAGGCCTACTTCGTCGCCGTCCCAACCTCTTCGGGTACCGGCTCCGAGTGCACGCCGTTCGCCATCATCACCGACAAGGAGACCGGCATCAAGTGGCCGCTCGCCGACTACGCGCTGCTCCCCAACATGGCTATCGTCGACGCCGACAACTGCATGACCGCTCCGCGCGGCCTGACCGCTGCCTCCGGCATCGACGTCATGACCCACGCCATTGAGTCCTACGTCTCCATCATGGCTTCCGACTACACCAAGGGCCTCTCCGAGCGCGCTGCTAAGCTCGTCTTCGAGAACCTGCCCTCCAGCTTCACGAACGGTGCCAAGGACCCGCATGCCCGCGAGGAGATGCACAACGCCTCCTGCATGGCCGGTATGGCCTTCGCCAACGCCTTCCTGGGCCTCAACCACTCCATGGCCCACAAGCTGGGCGCTTTCCACCACCTGCCCCACGGTCTCGCAAACGCCGT
>CALKBB010000186.1 GCA_937989795.1 uncultured Collinsella sp.
CATCGGCCAGCGCAGCCACGCGCTCAACGTCGGCGGGGTAGCGGTCGTAATACTGCTGGGTCTTGGCCGCCATGCGCGGGAAGGTGTGCGCGTAGACCTCGCTGGCACGTGCTGGCACGTGCGGAATGCCGCCGCAGGTAAAGCTTGCCGTTACGCCCTCGGGGAAAAGCGATAGATAGCTCAACGTCAAAAAGCCGCCGTAGCTCTGCCCGAGTGTGGCCCAGGGCTTGCCGCCAAAGCCCACAAGGCGCAGGTACTCAAAATCGCGAACGATGGAGCTGGCGAGGTGGCGCTTAAGGAAATCCGCCTGCGAGCGGGCCGCATCGGCTCCTGCTGCCTCGGCGCGCTCGCCCAGTGCGGCAATCGTGCGCCCGTCTACACAGCTGCTGCGCCCGGTGCCGCGCTGGTCGGGCAGCACGACGCGGAAATGCTTGACGGCTTCCTCGATCCAGCCATCGCTTGTGGGCGACAGCGGACGCGGGCTCTCGCCGCCGGGGCCGCCCTGCAAAAAGAGGAGGAGCGGCAAGTCGTCGTTGATGCGGTCGGGTGCGCAAACCACGCGGTAGAAGAGTTTGATGCTCTCGGGCGCACCGGCGATGGGCGCCGGCAGGGCGCCGCGGCGCATGGTGCTGCCGACGGCCAAAAGCATGGGCTCCAGGCCGCGCCAGTCGAGGGGGACGTCGATGCTGTGGTCCTCGACATACAGGCCGGGGACGTGGTACGAAGTGATGAGCGCCATATGATGCTTCCATTCGTTGCGGTGTTTCGGGTTGACCAATTCTACCGCCGTAGGCGAGGACGCGTGCAAATCGGCTACCATGGTTGGCAAACATCTAAGAGAAAGGGCCGTCCATGTCGGTCGATATAGCCACGTATGTCCACGATCTTGCCGTTGCCGCCAAGGCAGCGTCGGCCTCGCTTGCCACGGCGAGCGATGAGCAGCGTCAGGAGGCCGTGCGCGCCATGGCCGCAGCACTGCGCAACGGTGTCGACTCCATCGTCGCCGCTAACGAGCTCGATATGTCCGCCGCGCGCGATGCGGGTACCTCGGCCGGACTGCTCGATCGCCTGCTGCTGACGCCCGAGCGCGTCGAGGGCATGGCCGCCGGTTTGGAGAAGCTCGCCGAGCTGCCCGATCCTGTGGGCCGCGTGCTCGACCACCGCGTGCTCGC
>CALKBB010000187.1 GCA_937989795.1 uncultured Collinsella sp.
GTGAGCGGCGTCCGCCAGCACGCGGGAGACCTGCGAGCGCGGAAAAGAGCCTGTGGGCGTCCAGAGTGCGACCTCGAGTGCCTTGGTGCGGCGTGATGCGCGAATGCCCACGCGTTCGAGCCCCAAGTCATGGCTGCCGCTTAGATAGTTGAGTGCGCCGACGACCGATTTGAGCGCCTTCGGGAAGCGCTTGTCGAACAGCGGGCACGTATCGACGGTCACGATTTTGCGAGGATCGACACCGTGCATGCCAAGACGCACGCGACCGTTGACGACGGTCGGTTCGAGCTCGATTTTATTGCGGTAGCCCCAGTCGTCCTTGGTGTGGCAGATGGGCTGTACCAACTCATCGACCTGCTCAGGAGCGAACTTGCCGATGCGCTCGAGCGTGGAGCGCAGGTTTTGCTCCTTGGCGGCAAGCTGAGCGGAGCGCGATAGATTGCCCCACGAACAACCGCCGCAGATGCCCACGAAGGGGCAGGGGGGCTGAATGCGATCGGGACTTGGCTCCAGAATCTCGGTCGTGCGGGCGCGCATAAACGACTTGCCGTCCTGCACGATCTCGGCTTCGACGGTGTCGCCTGCCACAGCGCCCTGCACAAAGACGGCCTTGCCGTTGTCGGCATGTGCCAGACCGTCGGTGCCGTACGTCATCGATTCTATGGTGAGCTTCATATTCCTGCCTGTCATTCGCGTTGCTGTTCGCACCATGGTAGCAGGGAAAAGCGCCCCGCATCCGAGGCTTTCCTCAAATGCGGGGCGCTTCTACAAACGTCTATTTCGTCTTGCCGGTAATGAGCGTCTTAAGACCCAGGCCGATCAGACCCAGTCCCATGCGCACGCGACCGGGGCGATGGCGCTCGATGGCCTTGGTCTTGCCAGCGGGCTTCTCGCGGCGGGCACTCGTCTCGGGTGCGGGTTTGGTGACCTGCGGCTCGGGCTGAGGTGCAGGTGCAGGCTCGGGCTCAATGACGGTCGCCTGGACCTTCTGAACCTCGGGCGCTTTCTCCACGGCGGGCTCTGCGGCAGCCACGGGTTCATTCACCGGGGGAGCGGCAACCGTTTCCGGTTTGGCAACTGCCCCATGTTCAACCTCGGCCTGAATAGCTTCTTCGGCCACGCGTTCCTTCTCCTGTGCGCGCTGCTGCCCGGCGGACTCGGCGTTGCGATAGGCACGCTCCAGCAGAGCTTCCTGCGAGTTGAAGGGCTTCTCGTCCTCTTTGCGCTCCACGGGAACCCAGGTGCCGTCACTCGTCAGGCTGCGTGCCTTTACGTTGTCGCGCAGCTGCATGCCCATGTACTCGTGCACCAGGGCACGGCAGGTGGGGTCGAGCACGGGGAAGGCGATCTCCACGCGGTGCTCGGTGTTGCGCGTCATCATGTCTGCCGAGCTCAGATAAATCATGTCCGAGTCCACGCCGAAAGCATAGACGCGCGCGTGCTCCAAAAAGCGTCCGACGATGGAGCGGACATGCACGTTCTCGGTCTTGCCCGGAACACCGGGCTTGAGGCACGAGATGCCGCGGATGATCATGTCCACGCGGACTCCTGCGCACGATGCCTCAGCGATCTTGTCGATGACCTCGCGGTCGGTGAGCGAGTTGAGCTTAAAGAACACGCGGGCGGGCTCGCCAGCGAGAGCGCGCTGAATCTCGCGATCCAGGCCGCGCATGATGAGCGGCTTCAGGCCGACCGGCGCCACACCCAGGAAGCGGTAATCGCCGCGCAGATTGCCCAGCGACAGGTTGCGGAAGAACAGGTTGGCGTCTTCACCGATGCCGGGATGGGCTGTCATGAGCATAAAGTCGCTGTAGAGTTTGGCCGTCTTCTCGTTAAAGTTGCCGGTGCCCAAAAGCGTGAGGCGGGTGAGCGCCATGCCCTCGCGATAGGTGAGCTGGCAGATCTTGGAGTGGCACTTAAAGCCTTCGGAGCCGTAGATGACGGTGCAGCCTGCCTCTTCCAGACGCTCGGCCCACTCGATGTTGTTCTGCTCGTCAAAGCGGGCGCGGAGCTCCATGAGCACCGTGACCTCTTTGCCGTTCTCGGCAGCATCGATCAGCGACTCGCACAGGCGGCTCTGCTTGGCCACGCGGTAGAGCGTGATGCGCAGCGAGATGCACTCGGGGTCGTAGGCGGCCTCGTGCACCAGATCCAGGAAGGGGTTCATGGCCTCATAGGGATAAAAGAGCAACTTGTCGTGCTGAAGTACCTGCTCGCGGATGGAGCGGGTCATATCGATGGTGGGGTTGGGCTGCGGCTTAAACGGCGTAAAGAGCAGCTCGTTGCGCAGGTGCTCGGGAATCTTGCCCTCGATGCCGAAGACATAGCCCAGGTTGAGCGGGATATCGCAGGTAAAGACCGAGCGACGCGGGAGCTCGAGCGCCTTGCGGATAGTCTTGAGCGTTGCTTTTTCGAGTGAACCCGAGACGGCGAGCACTACCGGCTGCAGGCGCAGGCGCTTCTTGAGGATGCGCTTCATATGCTGGCGGTAGTCCTCTTCCTCTTCGACGCCCTCGCCGTCCGGATCGATGTCGGCGTTGCGGGTGACGCGGATGAGCGAACGGTCGAGCGGCTTATAGGAGCCAAAGCAGCTGTCCAGACAGGCGAGGATGACGTCCTCGAGCAGAATGTAGGAGTAGGTGCCGGTGGGCGAGGGGATCTCGACCACGCGGTTCATCGAGGCGGGAATCTCGATCAGGCCCAGCAGACTTTCCTCGTCGGTGACGCCGTCCAGGCCGCAGGCCAGGTAGAGTGCGCCGTTGCGCAGGTTGGGGAAGGGGTGGCGCGGGTCGATCACCAGCGGTGAGATGACCGGCGACACGTAGGCCTGGAAGTAGCGGGTTACAAAGGTGCGCTCCTCGGGCGTAAGCGAATCGACACGCGCGCGGTGAACGCCCAGGGTGTCGAGCTTGCCCTCGATGTTCTTAAAGATGGACTCCCAACGGGTAAGGAGCCCGGGCATTTCGGCCATGACAGCATCGACCTGTTCGGAGGCGGTCATATTGCTCTTGTTGTCGACAGGCTGTTTTTTGAGCTCGGCCAGGTCGGACAGACCGCCTACACGGACCATAAGGAACTCGTCGAGGTTGGACTCGAAAATCGAGACGAACTTAAGGCGCTCGAACAGCGGCACGGACTCATCGAAGGCTTCGTCGAGCACGCGGTTGTCAAAGCGTAGCCAGCTGAGCTCTCGATTTTGCGTGTACGAGAAGTCGCGCGGCGGTTTGCGCAGCTTTGCGGCGGCTTGCTTTTTTTCGATTTTGCTCGGCATATGCATCTGTCCGTTCAGTCCCCGCAGGGGACGGTAGCCTAACACTATTCACTATTGTCTCAATTTAGTCGACCTGTGGCACGGACGTATCGCGTGAACGGTATCTTTACCTACTTCTTACGCTGCCAAGGCATGCAACTAACTGCCCAACTCGTTTGGAAACAATCTATATCCATACTCAACTGGTGAGGATGTATGAATAAGAATGATTGCAAGCTGAATATAATCGAATCCAAATCGAATCGTGGACAAACGACATATATATGCAGAAAACCGTTTTAGCTATGCAATTCCTAAACATGAAAATATTCGTGCAATCTAGCTTAATTCCTTAGAAAAAAGAACGTTTACCTTTGAAAATATGCTTTAGAGAACTGAAGTGCATCATGGGGGAATCATATGCGATATACCGTTCATCGCACTTTGCTGACCGTTCGGGGGCGAGGTGGAATTGCGGGTGGTTTTTGGATATAACTAGAGCTGTCAGCAAGCAGCGTCCCATATGGAGGGGCGCTGATACATTCGGCCAGTAAGGCCCGAAAGAAAGGTAGGAGGCCATGACGAAAGGTCTGCACGTGCCTTCCGAGATCGGCAAGCTCAGGAAGGTCTGCCTGCACCGTCCCGGCGACGAGCTCCTCAACCTGCCGCCCGACGAGCTCGAGCGACTCCTGTTCGACGACGTCCCGTTCCTGGAGGTCGCGCAGCAGGAGCACGACACCTTCGCCCAGATCCTGAGGGACCAGGGCGTCGAGGTGCTCTACCTCGAGAACCTCGTCGCCGAGGTGTTCGACCAGGTCCCCGGCGCCCGCGCCGAGTTCACCGACCAGTACATCGCCGAGGCCGGCATCCGCGGCCAGCACATGCCGCAGATCGTCCGCGAGAAGCTGGACTCCATCGAGGACAACCTCGAGTTCGTCAAGAAGACCATGGCCGGCATGACCAAGGCCGAGATCGACATGCCCCTCACGGCGTCCACGACCCTCGACTCCCTGGTCAACTCCGAGTCCGAGTCCGACCTGATCATCGACCCGATGCCCAACCTCTACTTCACCCGCGACCCGTTCGCGGTCGTCGGCGAGGGCGTCAACCTCAACCGCATGTACTCGGTCACCCGCAACCGCGAGACCCTGTACGGCAAGTACGTCTTCAAGTACCACCCCGACTACAAGGACGTCTCCCTGTACTTCCGCCGCGACTGCCAGTTCCACACCGAGGGCGGCGACGTGCTGAACATCAACGAGAAGACCCTCGCCGTCGGCATCTCCCAGCGCACCCAGGCCGCCGCTATCGACGTCATGGCCCAGAACATCTTCTGGAACTCCGACTCCAAGGTCGAGCGCATCCTTGCCTTCGACATCCCGGTCTCGCGCGCCTTCATGCACCTCGACACGGTCTTCACCCAGATCGACGTCGATAAGTTCACGATCCACCCCGCCATCATGGGCACCCTGCGCGTCTACGAGCTGACCGCCGGCAAGAACCCGGGCGACGTGAACATCCGCCTGATCGAGGACACCCTCGAGCACGTCCTGGAGGACGCCACCGGCGTCGACCAGGTCAAGCTGATCCCCTGCGGCGGCGGCGACCCGATCGCGGCCTCCCGCGAGCAGTGGAACGACGGCTCCAACACCCTGTGCGTCGAGCCCGGCAAGATCTGCGTCTACGCCCGCAACACCGTCACCAACGACGTGCTGTACAAGGAGGGCCTGGACCTTCTCGTCGTGCCCTCCGCCGAGCTCTCCCGCGGCCGCGGCGGCCCGCGCTGCATGAGCATGCCCTTCTGGCGCGAGGACCTCTAAGTCTTTCCGTTTCCGGTGCGGTCTCCCTACAGCCGCACCGGCTTCGTCCGTCAAACGGGCGACACTAATACTTACGTAATTCATTTCTTCGAAAGGAATCGAACCATGGGTGTTAACCTCTCCGGCCGTAGCTTCCTCAAGCTTCTCGACCTCACCACCGAGGAGATTGAGTACCTGCTCAAGCTCTCTAAGAACTTCAAGGACATGAAGCGCGCTGGCGTTCCGCACCGCTATCTCGAGGGCAAGAACATCGTTCTGCTCTTCCAGAAGACCTCCACTCGTACCCGCTGCGCCTTCGAGGTCGGCGGCATGGATCTGGGCATGGGCGTCACCTACCTCGATCCGGGTTCGTCGCAGATGGGCAAGAAGGAGTCCATCGAGGACACCGCCCGCGTTCTCGGCCGCATGTATGACGGCATCGAGTTCCGTGGCTTTGCCCAGGACGATGTCGAGGAGCTCGCTGCTAAGTCCGGCGTGCCCGTGTGGAACGGCCTGACCACTGAGTGGCATCCCACCCAGATGCTCGCCGACATCCTGACCGTCCAGGAGAACTTCAACTACGACATCAAGGGCAAGACTCTCGTCTTCATGGGCGACTGCAAGAACAATGTTGCTCGCTCCCTCATGGTTGTTTGCTCCAAGCTCGGCATGAACTTCGTGGCCTGCGGCCCCGAGGAGTGCATGCCCGCCGACGACGTCATCGAGGCCTGCAAGCCCATCGCCGAGGCCAACGGCTGCACCATCAAGCTGACCACCGACGTCAAGGACGGCGTCACCGGTGCCGACGTTATCTACACTGACGTGTGGGTCTCCATGGGCGAGCCTGACGAGGTCTGGGCCGAGCGCATCGCTCAGCTCACCCCGTATCGTGTCACCTCCGAGGTCATGGCTATGGCCAACCCGGGTGCCATCTTCCTGCACTGCCTGCCCAGCTTCCACGACACCAACACCACGATTGGCGCCGAGAAGTGCGAGCAGTTCGGCATCACCGAGCAGGAGGTCACCGACGAGGTCTTCGAGAGCCCCGCTTCCAAGGTCTTCGACGAGGCCGAGAACCGCATGCACACCATCAAGGCCGTCATGTACGCCACGCTCAAGTAAGTGCATCTAGCATCTCGCTCGGGGTGTATTGTTGAACACCCCGAGCGGCTTTATCTGGTAAAAATCTCGCATCGAGCGGCAGGCACGGCACGGAAGAGCCGCTTCGGGCGAGATCAGTAAATGATTTATGAAGGGGGGATGAGAACTATGACTGAGACCGCTAAGAAAAAGCGCGGTATGCCTTCATCGTTCACCATTCTTCTTGCTCTGCTGGCAATTGTTGCAGTAGTTACCGTTATCGTCTCCGGCACGTCCGGCGGCGCGGTTACTGCCGCCCGTCTGAGCGATTTCTGCACCGCCCCGATTAAGGGCTTCGCTGACGCTCTGCCCGTCTGCCTCTTCGTTATGATCCTGGGCGGCTTCCTCGGCATGATGACCGAGACCGGCGCCCTGGACAACGGCATTGCCGTTCTGGTGCAGA
>CALKBB010000188.1 GCA_937989795.1 uncultured Collinsella sp.
TGGGCGTGCAAAACGTTCTGCTCACGATGGGTAGCCGTGGCTCCGCGTACTTCTCCAACGGCGAGCATATCTGGTTTGCCAACCGCACCTTCGAGGTCAAGCTACTGTCGACGGTCTGCGCGGGCGACTCCTCGCTTGCCGCCTTCCTGTCCGTGTGGCACGACGCTCCCGAGCGCGTCGAGGACGCCCTGCGCCTCTCGATGGCCACCGGCGCTAATGTGGTTGAGTGTCCTGGTTTGGGCGATTTTGCCAAGGTGGACGAATATAAGAAGCACATCGAGGTTCGCCAGGTCTGCTAGCAGCATCGATATATCGTTGCCGAACACCCGCTTTGGATTCCCAAGGCGGGTGTTTTTTCGCGCTGTCCACATGGGGCGCATACTGTCCCGTTCGTTCGAATTGACGATACGATTGCATGTGCGCGCATGCTCGTTTCTTGCTAGACTTCTTGAGAACCATCGATGAACGCTTGCAGGCGTAGGAGGCCATAGGTATGTGCAAAGCTTCGCTCAACGGTACGCAGCCCTCAGGCGCCTCCCTGCGTGTGCTACATGCGCTTGAGGCAGCCGGTCTTGAGGCCTGGTTCGTGGGGGGTTGGGTACGTGATGCCCTGATGGGACGCTCCAGCCACGATGTCGACATGTGCTGCAGCGGTCTGTGGCAGGAGTCCAAGGCGGCGCTCGAGGCCGCCGGCATTGCGGTGGTTGAGTCGGGGATTAAATTTGGCGGCATTACAGCTATCTGTGACGACGAGCGCATTGAGGTCACGACGTATCGTCTGGATGGCTTTTACACTGATGGTCGCCATCCCCAGAGTGTGGAGCGTGCGGCCTCGCTTGAGGACGATCTGGCGCGTCGTGATTTTACCGTTAATGCCATGGCTTGGCATCCCCGGCGCGGTCTTGTCGACCGCTATGATGGCCAGGGCGACCTTGAACGTAAGCTGATCCGTGCCGTCGGAGATCCCAAGCGACGCTTTAATGAGGATGCGCTTCGTATGCTGCGCGCTGTGCGTTTTGCCTGCCGCCTGGATTTTATGATCGAGCCTAAGACCAAGCAGGCGCTTGCCGATTGCTCGCCGCTGCTCGATGCCGTGGCACGCGAGCGCGTGGGCATTGAGCTCGAAGGCATTCTCTCGACCGGTCATGGGGGAGACGCCATGTTGCGCTACCCCGAGCTTATCTGTGCCGCCGTGCCCGAGCTTGCGCCGGCTCGTGGGTTTGACCAGTGCAGCGTCTACCATGCCTTTAATGTCTACGAGCATATCGCTCGCGTGTTGACGGTGGCGGGGGAGTTGGCGCTGTGTGACGGCGTAGCGCCTTCGCCGAGCTTAATGTGGGCAGCGTTTTTGCATGACGTCTCCAAGCCCGATTGCTTTACGGTCGACCATGCGGGCAGCGGCCACTTTTACGGTCATCCCGAGCTTGGCGCCAAGAAGGCACGCGCCATTATGGATTGTCTGGCGCTTTCGCACGATTTGGTTCGCGATGTGTGTCTGCTTATCAAGTATCACGATAAGCCGTTGCGTCCCGAGCGTTCCTGTTTGCTCAATATGATGCGCTTGCTTTCGGGCGAGGGCGTCGACACGCCGCGTCTGATTGACGAGCTTATGGACCTTAAGCGTGCCGATACGCTGGGTAAGGCGCCGTCGTGCTTCTATTACGTCGAGACGATCGAGGAAATGCGCTCACTCGCCCACGGACTTCTTGAGGCAGGGGAGCCCTATACGCTCAAGATGCTTGCCATCAACGGCGGCGATTTGATTCGCGCCGGCGTCAAACCGGGGCCGGAGTTGGGGCAGCTTCTCAATGCCGCCCTCGACGCTGTGATCGAGGATAACGTCCCCAACGAGCGCGAAGCCCTTCTGGCCCATCTGCACCTGGGATAAACATCCTTCGGTTCGTCCCAAATGATCTACTTAGTTGACCTGCGCGTTCCATAACCTCCCGACAAAATTTGGGCAATTTGGAATTTCTTCTTGCGCTCGCGTTTTTTGTCCCGTAATATATGTCATCGCAGC
>CALKBB010000189.1 GCA_937989795.1 uncultured Collinsella sp.
TAGAGGAATCGGTGCCCTGCGATTGGTTTTGGGTGTTCGAGGACGAATTGGCAGAGGTAGGACTGTCTTGCGTGCCGTCCGTCTGTGCCTGCTGATCCTGCGGCTGAGTGTTGCCATTTGCATCGCTCTCGGTCGTGCGCGACGAAAGGATTGGCTCGGGACGCTCGCCCAGACCCTCACCGGCGGTGGTGATAAGGATGGCGCCGGCGCAGGCGATGACCGCGACGATGGCGATGGCGATTGAGAAGACGATGACCTTCTTTTGCGTCTGGCTGCGCTCTGCCGCCGCCTTGGCGCGCAGGCTGTCGGGAGCGACGCGTGCCGTGGTCGCGCGCCCCGCAATCTGGCGCATCTCCTGCGTAGTCGCGGCGCCGCCCAGGTGCTCCTCTGCATTAAACTCAACGGGCTCATAGGCGCCGGCGGGGTAGTCAACGGCGGCGTGCGTACCTTTGAGGGCTTTGGCGCTGGCAGAGATAAAGTGGCGGTAGACCTGCGAGGACACAACGGTGATAACCGAGCTCACGGCGGCGCCGATCACCGATCCGGCGATACCGATCTTGGAAGCAAGCGCGACGCTCGTGGCGGCGGCTGCGGCGCCGGCGATGATCTGGGGAATGGAAATGTCGTCGAACAGGCCCTTTTTGGGCGCGATGGCCATGGTCTGTCCGATGGAATGGTTTTCGTGAACGCCGTTGTTGAGCGCGGACGGTGTCATGACGCGCGTGCGCGGCGCGTCGGTGTACTTGGTTGTCATGCGGGGCCCTCCCGGTGTAAATCTGCTTCGTTTCATGTAGCCATCAGGGTACCCACCAGATGTGAATCGTACGTGACATTTAACAGATACCATCAACTCATCAATTGCTCACCAAGTTGGTGGGATGCGGTTCCACCCGGCGGTTGAACTACAATAGAGCTTGCTAATTGTTGTGAATGGCGTCTACGCACGGGAGCATTCTTATGAATCTTCACCTTTCTCAGTCTGATGGCTTTTTGCGTGTAGCGGCGGCGTCGCCGCGGATTCGCGTGGCCGATGTCGAGGGCAATGCCGAGGTTGCGCTGGCGGCTGTTCGCGAGGCTACCGAGCGCGGCGTTCGCGCGCTGGTGCTGCCCGAGCTTAACCTGACCGGCTATACCGCGGCCGACCTGTTCCATAATCGCACGCTGTTGCATGCCTGCGAGGCTGCTCTGGTGCATATCCTCGATGAGACTCGTGAGCTGCCGATTGTCTTTACCATCGGTCTTCCCGTGGCGGTGGCCGAGAACATCTACAACTGTGCCGCCGTATGCTGCGCGGGCGAGCTTTTGGGTCTTACGGCCAAGAAATATCTGCCCAACTATGGCGAGTTCTACGAGCGCCGTTGGTTTGCTCCGGCGCCTGCGGATCCCGTGTGGGTCGAGTTTGCCGGTCAGGGTCCGGTTCCGCTGGGTTCGGGGCTTGTCTACCGCTGCTGTGATGAGGGTGCCGAGGATATGGTGCTGGGCGTTGAAGTCTGCGAGGACCTGTGGGTGCCGGCGCCCCCTTCGACCGAGATGGCGCTTGCCGGTGCGACGGTGATTCTCAACCCGTCGGCCTCGGACGAGATTATCGGTAAGGCAGACTATCGCCGCAGCCTCATCTCCAATCAGAGTGCGCGCCTGTACTGTGCCTATGCCTATGCAGACGCGAGCGAGGGCGAGTCCACGACCGACATGGTCTTTGCGGGCGAGAACCTCGTCTACGA
>CALKBB010000190.1 GCA_937989795.1 uncultured Collinsella sp.
CTGGCGCTCGCTGCCCGCCGCGTGGCCGATGCCGCGCCGAACGTGCCCCATCCATCACTCGCCCGTCTCCGTGCCGGCAGGCGCGCGAACCGTCCGGTGCCGAGTGTGTCGCTCAGCCGTCGCGACCTGCGCTTCTTCAATGCCTTTCCGCGCTTGCGCATCAACCGCTACGAAGGTGTCATTCGAGCAACCAATCTCCGCGACCGCGCTCACGAGCTGTTTCGGCGCTAAGAGCTGGAGTCGTAGAGGCGCCTTGCAAGTGCGTGTTTCCTAGGAAAGTCACCTTATCACTCTGCCCAACTGTGATTCCCTTAGGGAAAACACGCTAAAGAGCTCCTAGCCGTGTTTCCCCTAGGGGAATCACGGTCGAATCTGATGCGGAGTCTGCCTTGGGACTGCCTTGCCTCTGCATATAGCTGATTTGAAATGCGGGCATAGATGGCCTCTTGATTTATGCGTTTCCCCTTCGTTTCGCGTCCGTTGCCGCGCCGTTTCCAAGATTGCGATGCCGTTTCCATTCGACAACGCAGCGTTTAACAACGCCGTATCTGGTCTACACCAGTTGCCCCTCGGCCGCATTATGGGCGCCGACAACGTTCATGCGACTAAGGGGGAGCGAATGTACGATACGGGATCGACAACGTTTATGCTCATCTGCACCATGCTCGTGTTTTTAATGACACCGGGCCTGGCGTTTTTCTATGGTGGCCTGTCTAGGCGCAAAAATGTCATCAACACCATGTTTATGTGCTTTGGCGCCATTGGCCTGGTTGGTGTGCTGTGGATTGTTGCCGGCTGGTCGCTGGCCTACGGCGGTGACGGTTCCAGCCCGTTTATTGGAGGCCTTGACCAGCTGCTGTGCCTGCCGGTGCTCAACCAGGTGCTGCAGGCGGCCGAGGGCGATGCTGCGGACGGTGCCGTCTACCCTCAAATCATCAACATCGCCTTCCAGATGGCATTTGCCATGATCACGGCTGCTATCGTCACGGGCAGCCTGGCCGGCCGCGTTAAGTTTGGTGCCATGATGGCCTTCCTGGGCATTTGGCTGCTCGTGGTCTATGCGCCGCTTGCCCACATGGTTTGGGGCGG
>CALKBB010000191.1 GCA_937989795.1 uncultured Collinsella sp.
CGGAGTGATACGCCCGATTCGTATGCCAAGCCTTGTTGGGGTTTCTTAAGTCTCTTTCTTGCTAGTGCTAGCTTGGTTTGACGAGGTGTTTTCTTCGCCATATCGCAAACAAGACTCGCCACACGTTCCTCTGAGGCTTCATGCCAGGGGTAGTACAGGTTGCGCAGCGCGTCAAACGGAACGACATGCAGCAGATCTTCGAAAGACTCTCCTAGGCGCCACTGCAGGTATGCCAGCATCCAGCCCGCCCAATATTCCGGCGTCTTCTCAAATCGATAGGTGCAGTCCGGTATAGGCCCGTTTTGATAGCCCGACCTTTCGGCGATAAGCGCGAACAGCTCAACGCCCGATTTTCCCGACACGACCCATGCGTTGCCGCGTTCGAACTCGCGAGCTACGCCGCTCATGCAAAAGAGTTCGGCAACTTCCGATCCTTCTGCTCCATAATCGTTAACGGCATAGTCAAAGCAGTCGCCGAGGTTGTTCATTGCGTCCTCGAGGTAGTAGACGGGGTATGTCCTACTCGGCCCACAATCCGTCAACTCTTGGATCATTTAAATCAACCCTCCCTGCCATCAAATCCCTAATGTCGACACCCTCGGTGTCAAATCCGTTTACCGTATCCAGGTACTTACGTCGAGCGTTCTGTTCTCGCTCAAATCGTTTGGGATAAAACTCAGCTCCCGAGGCCTGCTTCCAATCGCGGAACCTGATCGCCGAGAACGCACGCTCACTCATAAGCGCATATTGAATGCCCAAATCCCCCAAAAACATAATGCGCTGCAATTGCCTGAGCGAAATCATGCCGTTGACAAACTGTCTTGCAAACGAGAAATAAGAATCGTCTGCGCGATAGCCTCGAATAACGTCATAAGGAGAAACATCAATTAAGCAGTTATCAAGTAGATAGCGAAGCCCCTCGCGTGCTACTGGCGTTGAAACATTGAACTCTCTGTTATTCGCCAGAATTGCAAGCCAGTTGAGAATCGAGAACTCACCTGATTCCAAATCCAAAATCGCGAGGCCATCTAAATCAAGCTCATATCGATTGGCAATGCCATCAGACTCGGTCCGGCATGCCCACTCCATTGCCATTTCCTCATGCGGTGTGCAATAAAACCCGCGCCCATAGTCATTGAATTGCCTGCATTTATCCAATGATGGATGATCGACAACAACGTCCGACCCGTGCCAAAGCTCCATATCGACCTCCTAAAAAATATCACCTCAGTGATAGTTTACCAATAACTATCACTGAGGTGATATAGATGAGAGCTTTTGAGGGGTTGCAGCCCGATTAGAGGCAGGCCTCGGCGATGCGACGCTTGAGTTCATCGATGCCCACACCGGTTTGGGAACTTGTGATGATTACGTTTTCGGCCGGGACGTTGAGCTGCTTTTTGATGGCTGCTGCCTGGCGGGCCTGTTGGGTGCGGCTGAGCTTGTCGGCTTTGGTGAGGCAAACGATAAAGTTGAACTCGTTGCCCTGCAGGTAGTCGATCATGTCATGGTCGAGCTTACTGGGGTCATGGCGAATGTCCACTAGCGACACAACCAAGTTAAAGCTGCGCTCGGAGTCGAAGAAGTCGCCGATGAGCTCGGCCCAGCGGTCGCGCTCGGCCTTGGAACGACGGGCGAAACCGTAGCCCGGCAGGTCCACAAAGTGCACGTCGTCGGCCTCGAAGAAATTGATGTTGCTCGTCTTGCCCGGCGTGCTCGAAACCTTCACCAGGTTCTTGCGGCCAAAGAGCTTGTTCATGATGGACGACTTGCCCACATTTGAGCGGCCAACGAAGCTCACCTCGGGACAGGTGGACTCGGGGATCTGCGAAACCTTGCCGTAGCTGGCGACGAACTTGGCAAGCTGGTAGTTAATGGAATCGGCCATGGACACTCCTTGGTCGTAGGATCTTGCAAAAAACGCGCTATTGCGCAGCGGCAATGCGTCGAACGATATCGAGCGTGATATCGCTTGCGGCACGCGCATACTCGAACAAATCGAACTCGCGGTCGCAAATCGCATCATACGCCTCGTCACAATTATCGCTGATAGCACGCAGCACCAGGCAATCGACACCATTTTTGGTTGCGACATGGGCAATTGCCGCGCCCTCCATGCCGACACAATCGGCATGCGTCGCCTCGATGGCATCATTGCGCATAGCGGCGCCCGTCACAAAGCGGTTACCCGTGGCAATCGTGCCGACCAGGAACTGCTTTGCGCCCTCGTTCGAAGCGGTCGCATTTGTCGAAGCGTTAACAAAGCCACGCTCAGAAAGCACATCGGCGGCAATATCGACCAGCGCAGGCGTCGAGACAAACTCCTCGAGCCCCGGTGCAGACTCGGCGATAAGCGCGGTATCGGTATCTAGATAGCGCAGACATTTGCCAATGACGACATCGTCGATATGGAGCTTGGGATTCAGGCCACCTGCGATACCAGAAAACACAACTGCCTGTGGAGCATACTTGCTAATGAGGTGCTGTGTTGCGGCGGCAGCGTTTACCGTGCCCATCCCCGCCGTCGTGGCGACAATCGACAGGCCGTCGAGCCCGCCGGTCACAACGTTCAAGCCCGCCTCCTGTACCATGCAAACGTTGCCCAACTCTTCCTTAATCTGCATGATCTCTTTTTCGAGCGCACCGATAATCGCGATGGTAGCCATGCCATTCCCCAAACCTATTCGAAATTCTCAACCACGGTATGGTACCAGCATTTTGTTTGACCTCGTCAAACGAACACGTTAGGCCAGCGCAGCTCGGGTATCAAAGAATGTCTTAGCAATCACAGTCACCAGCTCACTCGAGCGATCGCTCCATGGCATCGATGTCATGATGCTCATAATGTAGATGTCACCGTCGACATCGATGAGGCCAGCATCACACGTCGCATTGCAACCTGCCTCGCTAATCCAGCCGGCCTTGTTGCGCACCAAGGCATGGTCGTCCGCAATGCCGTCGCGGATAAAGGACCGGGTCGTAGAGGCCAGAAGGCCCGACAGCCATTGCGACGTCTCGCTATCACGGCTCAAATACTCGCTCATCTCGCGCCACAACTTGGCCGAGGTGCGCGGGCAATAGGTGGGAAAATCACTCATCGGATCGAGTGCGGTATCGTAATCGATGCCAAGACTGGCAATCCAATCCTCGTAACCGACACGGTCAAACGCCGCGCGTAACGCAATAAACGAATCGTTGTCCGAATTAACGACCGCGGCATCGATCAGGTCGCGCACCGTCTGCCAACCCATGTTGTAGCCACCATAGGTGCCAAGGGAATCATCGAGTGAAACCTGACCCGTCTCGACCAGAGATTCGCAGATGTACAACGCATAGAGCGCCTTGTAGCTACTCGCGCCGTAAACCTCGACATCGGGGTTATACGTCACGCCCTTGCCGCTTGACAGGTCGTAGAACACCACGCCCACATCGCCTAGCTCCTGCGCCCGACTCAGGGCATCCTGGAGCAAGGCAAGGCTCTCATCCTCCAAGGTAGGAGTCTTGTTATCCACCAACGAGAAGGCCTGAACGGTATCACCCGAAGGGATATCGTTGAAGTCCGCCTTCGAAAGTCTCGTCTTGAGATCTGCCGACGCTTTGGACTTTGAAACCTTCTCGTTTTGCGTCTGTACCGTTGACGCATCTGAGTGTGCCATTCGCTCCGACGCGTAGGTTTTGGCGGTAATTCCGAGGATAATAATCGCCAACGTTAGCATCCCAATGGCGGCAATCTTCGTCACGCGGACGCGAGCGTCGGCAAGGCCACGCGAAGATGTGCCCTTCGTCTCATATCTGCTGCTATGCTGCGGCATATACTCGTCCCGCGATGCGTTATTTCGCACGTGGTCTCCTGACTGCTACCGTTCATATACGAGCAGCATAATACCGAGCAGGCATTTCTTTCCAAAGATATTCAGCGGCGTTTAAGGCGTCTTTAAAGAAACCACAAGCGTATTTATCCAAATGGCGCGATTCTGTTGCGCATCTCCGCCCAAAACGCAGTTGCGGTGGAATAGTTCCTATTTGGGCGGCATAAGCCGAAAAACAAGAACTATTCCACCGCAACTTGACGGAGCTCTTTGGCAATCAACTTGGTGCCCAGGGGCACTCATTTAAGTCTGTCCCCAATGAGTGCCTTTGGGGAGCGAAAATGGCTCGCTAGCCGATAGCGTTTTTGAGTTCCGCGCGACGCTTTTTCATGCCCGTCATGACGGCGTTGCGCAGCTCGGGCATGCGCGCGGTATCCATCTGTGGAACGCCCTCGAGCTTATAGGGAATGCCCAATTGCTCGTACTTGACGACACCCATCGTGTGATACGGCAGCATTTCCAGGCCCACCACGTTGTGCCATGGAGCGATGAGGCGGCCGAGCGCCTCGCACTCCTCAACCGTATCGGTAATGCCGGGCACCACCACGTGGCGGATAACGACCTTAATCTTGCGACGGGCAAGCTCATCACCAAACGCCAGAATGCGTGCGGGATCGCAACCGGTCAGCTTTTTATGCTCAACGGGATCGGCATGCTTGATGTCGAGCAGCACCATGTCGGTCTCGTTGAGAACAGTATCGAACTTCTCGGGATGGTTGGGGTCAAACGCATAGCCGCAGCTGTCGAGGCAGGTATGCACGCGGCCATCGGGGTTGTTGTGCATTGCACGGAACAGGTCGGCTAAAAACGCGGGCTGCAAGAGCGGCTCGCCGCCGGACACCGTAATACCGCCGCTGCGGTAAAACTCATGGTTACTCTGGAACTCGTCCATAAGGTGCTCGACGGTCACCATCGTGCCGCCGTTAACCGACCAGGTATCGGGGTTGTGGCAATACGCACAGCGCATGGGGCAGCCTTGGACAAACACTACGAAGCGGATGCCGGGTCCGTCGACCGTCCCCATCGTCTCGATCGAATGCACGCGGCCAAGGGCAAACGCAGAGTCCTCGGGACGAGCGTCCACACCCTCAAGCGTCATTTCTGCCATTCGCGCTACCTTGCCTCTCCTTGGATGCAACCAATTAAAATGCCAGAGCCATTCTAGCCCATGTGCTTGCGTTTAAACGTCTCGGGCTAGAATGGCACGTTTTAATCTATCCCCCATCACCATGGCTAGGGTCTACGTCGAGATGTCAGGCTGAAGAACGCTCGCCTGCGGCCTTTACGCTTTAAGCGTGAGCACCGCACCGAAGGCGGTCGGGCCGCAGTGGCTCGAGATGACGCCGCCGACCTGAGTCCAGGTAATGTCCTTAAAGCCCAGGTCGTGCGCATAGACTTCCATGTCGTCGCGCAGCTCCTGGGAAAGGCCTACCGAATACGCCAGGCCAATGTGCGAGTAGTCGATCTCGCCCTTCGCAACCATGTGGTCAATAAAGGCGCGGGCGCACTTGAGCATAGAGCCGCGGAACTTCTTGGTCGCCACGAACTTGCCGCCCGTCACCTCAATGCAGGGCTTAATCTTGAGCAGATGTGCGCCAAGGAATGCGACGTTGGACAAGCGACCGCCCGCCTTAAGGAAGGCAAGATCGGTAGGAACAAAGCCCAGCAGCACGCGGTCCATGACGGAGTTCGCGAAGGTGAAGATCTCGTCGACGGTGGCATCGGGGTGAGCCTCGATGTATTTGGCGGTCTCGACGACAACAAGCGACTGGCCCACCGAGACAAAACGCGTGTCCATGGAGTAGACGTAGTCGCGACCCTTGGCGGCGATCTTCGATGATTGATGCGAGCAGGTCGTGGCCTCGGAATATGCAAGATGCAGAATGGTCGCGTCGGGTTGCTCGGCATGGATGCGGTCGTACACATGCGCAAAATCTGCCGGCGCACAGCCGCTGGTCTTGGGCATCACGCCAAACTCGTTGCAGCGCGAATAAATCTCGAGCGGATCGATCGAGCCGTCCTCGACGGTCTCGTCACCAATCGTGACATGCATAGGCACGCGCACGATGCCGTAGCGCTCGCAGAGCTCTGGCGTCACATCCGAACCAGATTCAACCACGATTATGTACTTGCCCATTATTATCACGACCCATCTCGACGTTGGCTTTTTAATATGTGACACACGCCCGCCGTCCTGCTACAGAACGACCCCCAAGCGCCAAAGAGACGCCGCCCTTTGCACATAACAAAGGACAGCGTCTCCCTGGAAAACTCCGTGCTTATCTGAGATTCTACACGGTTTATTAAGGAGTGTTACTTATTCCGCAAACGGTCACTATATGCGGTAAGCGGTAGTTGGCCGCGACAACTGCGACACATTCCGTCCAGCAAATCCAATCGTGCTCCACGCACGGTTAATGCACGAGGCGGTAGAAATTCATCGATGCCGCACCCTCGGCGTGCAGCTCCATCGCCGGAACCGCCGGCGAATAGGTACGGCTCGTAAGTGCCGCCTCGCCGCCATTTGCAAAAATCTCGACCATCGTAGTGTCCGAAAGCGCGCGTAGGTCGCGAAGCTCGCCGAGCTCAATCGACCTCTGGTCGCGCCCATAGCCTTCGTCACCCATATCGAGGGTAAGCATCCCGTCCGTATAACGCACAAAGACACCCTTGCGGATTTCGAGCTCGATCACCTGGGCGCCCTCACAGGAAACCACAAGATCAAACAGGCGGCCCGGCTCCTCAACGGTTTCACCGCCTGTCGCGCGAACGCAGTCGCCGCGCATCCCCTCAATCTCGTGCGCCGGCTGCTGACAGAGCTTACCATCGCGCATGTTCAGCTCTCTCGGCACCGTCAACGCGCACTGCCACCCGCGTGCCACCGTCGGGCTTTCTGCCGTCGCATCGGGGCATCCCGACCATCCGATCATCAAACGCCGACCCGCAGCATCCTCAAAGGACTGCGGTGCGTAGAAATCAAAGCCGGCATCGACCATCGGGGGCATGCCCTGCCCGGTGATCTTAAAACTCGGCGCCTCCCAATCGGCCTCGATGGGAAACCACACGCACTGGTGCGGATTGCGGTAACGCCAACCATCGGCGGACACACCCTGCGGACAGCAAACGAGAATAAGCTCACCATCGAGCTCAAACAGATCGGGGCACTCCCACATAAAGCCAAACTTCTCGCCCAACTCAATGCGCGTCGCATAGCTCCAGTCCTCTAGATCGCTCGAGGTATAGACAAGCACGCAGCCGCGGTCGTCTTTCGTACGAGCGCCCAGAACCATGTAGTAGATACCATCGTGTTCAAGGATCTTGGGGTCGCGTACGTGCGTACCGATATCGTCGGGGTAATCGACCGGCCCAACAGCCACACGCTTCTTGCCCAATTCGTCGGGATTCTCGGCAACCATATGAATTTGGTTTTGCTCACGGCCCGTCAACACGTAGTCGTAATCATCGCGGTCAAAATGCTTGACGTTGCCGATATAGAAGTAGTGAATCTTGCCGTCGTGTACAAAGGCAGAACCAGAATACGCTCCGCTCGAATCCAAATCGGAATCGGGGAACAGCACAGGGCCGCAATTCTCGTACGTCACAAAATCCTTTGTTGTCAGATGATTCCAAAGCACTGGACCGCCATGCGCAGCATCGAATGGATCGTATTGGTGATAGATGTGATACGTATCACCGATCTGCACCAAACCGTTGGGATCGTTGAGCCAGCCAAGCTCAGGCTCCACATGGAACAGGAGCCTATCGGGGTCGGACGCGATGCGACCCGCCGTCTCATCCTGTCCGGCACGCCATTGCTCATAGTCCGCGCGTGTCACCTTATTTTTTTGATTAAACATCGCCGTTGACTTTCTCGTCTATGGGGAAGGACGCTCGACTCACACGAGCCGAACGCCCTTCCCCAAATGGACTTACCCTCAGATTACGCTGAACGGCTCAACTAGAAGCTAACGTCGAAGCCAGCGCCAGCGCCCTCTTCATCGGTGGTCGGCACGCCCTTTGCCTTGTTGTAGGCAAAGATCAAGACGATCGGCACGATGAAGGCGATGAGATTGCCAGCCACATACCACACGAGCGTCTCGGGTGTGACGATGAGCAGGCCAAGTACTCCGGTCAGACCCTGACCGATGGCGCGCACCTCAAAGAGCTTCACGAAGGCACCGCCGCAGCCTGCACCGATGCAAGCGCAGACGAACGGAATGATCGAGTAGCGCATGTTTGCAGCAAAGATTGCGGGCTCGGAGATACCGACTAGCGTCGGGATAAAGGACGACATGCAGATGTTGCGCTCTTTGGAGTGCTTCTTGTGAATGAGATACATGCCGATGGCGCCGCCGCCCTGGGCGATGATGGAAACCGACCAGATGGCCTGGATGTAGTTGAAGCCGGTCGTGGCAACGAGGTTGGCCTCAATACCCTGGATGAACTGATGCGTACCGGTAACGACGAGCGGCTGCAGGAACGCAGCGAAGACAAAGGCGCCAAAGACGCCCATCCTGTTGTACAGGACATCGATTACGCCAGCGAGGACGTCGCCGATCAGGTTGCCGAGCGGGCCGAACACGGTGAACAGGGCAACGTTAGCAAGAATCAGGGTAACGGTCGGGACAAAGACAAACGAGACGACCTCGGGGATGTACTTCTGGGCAATCTTCTCGACCTTGGCCATAAACCAGGCAGTCAGGATTGCAGGGAACACGCCGCCCTGGAAAGCAACCATGGGGATGGAGAGCGGACCAAAGATCCAGTACTCAGCACCCGACGGATCCATAACGAACGCGTTACGGTTCATAAGGCTCGGGTGAACCATGACGATACCGACGAGGATACCCAGGATCGGGTTGCCGCCAAAACGCTTGACCGCGCTATACATAACCAGGACAGGCAGGTAGTCAAAGGTGGTGGCAATAATGGCAAAGAAGCTTGCGAGGTTCTTGAGGAACTCGCTGTGGTCGGCGAGGCTGCCCTCCATGCCAAAGAGGCCGTTGGCAACGATCAGCGACTTAAGGCCGATGATGATAGCGGCACCGACGAAGGCGGGAATGATGGGGATAAAGATGTCCGAGAACACCTTGAGGACAGAGAAGAACTTGCCTTTCTTGTCCGCCTCGGCGCCCTTGACCTCGGAAGCGCTGATCTCCTTAACGCCCGTCAGAGCCATAAACTCATCGTAGACCTTGTTGACGGTACCGGTACCGAAGATGATCATGAGCTGGCCGCTGTTGTACAGCACGCCCTTGACGCCATCGATGTTTTCGAGCTCGGCCTTGTTGTACTTGCTCGTATCCTTGAGCACCAAACGCAGACGCGTAACGCAATGCGTGGCACCCTCGATGTTCTCCAGACCGCCGACGTTATCGACGACTTGCTGAGACACTACTTTGTAGTCCATGTTCCTCTCCATTCCCTTACGAAATCATAGGACGTTTTGCCACCATTACAGAGACGCAATCGTTGCGTTTGCGCACTTGAGCGCACCGTCGGTGACGGTAAGCGCCACACCCTGGCCCTGCTTGTTGCAGAAGCGAGCGTTGAGCGCAACATCATCGACAAAGATGGTCGCGATATCGTCGTCAACGACCAGGCGCACATGGTGAGTGCCCTCGCCCTTAAAGAACAACGGACGCTCGAGGCCCATGTTGTTGACCTGGAACCATGGATACTGGGGGGCAGCCGTAAACTCGAGCTTGCCCTCACGCAGGTTGGCGCGGAACTCATAGGCAAGACCGGACTCGGCGTCCTCGGCAAGCTTCACCGAGAAGCCGGCAGCGTCACCGGTGAGCTCGATGTCAGCGTCGAGCATATAGGTGGAACCGGCATCCGCGGCGAGCACCTGCTCGACCTTGCCCGACTCGCAGGAAAGCTCAAAGGCCTCGACTGTTTTGGCCTCGCCAAAGGCGCCAAGCATGCTGTCGGGGAGTTTGGTGCCAAGCGTTCCGTCGGCACGTTGAACGATCTCGAGGGGCATAAAGGTGCCGCCCCACAGGTAAGAGCTGGGGTCACCGCCCTCGTCACGCGTAGGAACCCAACCAAAGAGAACGCGGCGCTCGCCATCAAATGCGGTACGCGCGGCATAGTACGCACGGCCATCGAAGGAATCGTCCGCAGGAGTGATCCAGGGACCGTTGATAGAGCGAGACATGCGGTAACGGGTCTTGTTGCCATCACTGTACTCAGAGAACACCAGATACCACCAGTCGCCCATCTTAAAAAGATCAGGCATCTCAAACATGGTGTACAGGCCCGGATTCCACCAGTCGCCCTGGAACTCCCAGGTATCCAGGTCCTTGGAGGTGAACTTGACCAGACGACCGGTCATCAGACGCTTGTCCTCGCCCACACGCGTGCCGAGGATGAGCATGTACTCTTCGTTCTCCTCATCCCAAAGCACAAAGGGATCGCGCCAGTTGCGGTCATCGTAACCCTCCTGGGGCGGAAGCAGCGTCTCGGCGATGTTCTTCTCCCACTTGACGGCGTCGTCACTCGTTGCGTGAAGAAGAACTTGCTTCATCAAACGTGCGCGGACCTTATCGCGATTGCAACCAGTGTAGAGCGCATGGTACTTGTCGCCCACCTTAAACACCGTGCCGGCATAAACATACTGGTCGACTTCCTCGTCGCCGCCACGCTCAAGGCTCTCGCCAAAGTCTTTGTAATTGACGAAGTCCTTGGTTGTCGCGAGTGCCCAGCCAAACGGCTCTCCGAAAGGTCCGGGGTTTCGCGTGTCACGCTGATGATAGAGATAGAACGTGCCGTCCTCGCCGTACGGCATGATGTCGCCCACCCAAATTCCCTCAGGCTGGTAATACACCTTGTGCATCCGAGACTTCCTTCCCACGTGATACTAACTCGGTACAACTGCAAGATATGTCAATCGTTTTCATATGTCAAACATTTTCACACCAATACGTCTTTTCGCAGTTCCAGTCGTCGGCAAACGGTTGACATATGCCGGCGAACGGTTATTGGAGGCGTTTGAGGGATTCTTTTGGCGCGGGGTGAATTACGCGGTTTTACCCTCGATAAGTTCGACAGGAAGCTTGGTATTCGATTCGGGCTTTTCACCGTTAACAAGAGCGATGATGGATTGCGCCGCGAGCTCTCCGATGCGATCGATATCTTGACGAACGGTTGTTAAGTCAGGCATAAACGTCATAGTGCGGCGGGCGCCATCCGCGCCCACGACCTTAATATCGTCCGGAGCGCTCAAGCCGCGCTGCTTCATCACGTTAAGACAGATAGCCGCCATCGTGTCGTCTCCCGCAAAGATGCCGTCAATATCAGGGTTCTCATCGAGGATCTTCGCAACGACCGCGCTCTTTTCGTCGTCAGACTTAACGAACTCGACCTCACGGACAAGCGCGGGCAAACCAGCCTGCTCTACAACATCGTGGTAGGCATCGGTACGCTTATTGGCAGGCATACGCATGCGGCTATTGTTGCGCAGGCACAAGATGCGCGAACACCCGTCATCAATCAGGCGACGCGTGGCAAGTTCGCCGATGCTATAGCTGTCGCTCGCAATCTGAACAGAGGCCTCGCCAAGGTCGCAGTCGATACCAACCAGACTCAAGCCCATCTCGGCATACGCCTCGGCACCGATATTAAGCGAATTGACAATGACGCCATCAACCATATTGCGCCGAAGCATATCGATATAAGAACGCTCAAGATCAGGTCGATTGGCACTATTGCACAGCAGCATCTTAAAACCGTTTTCGGCCAGGGTACGCTCAACGGCTTGGACCGCTTGGGCATGAAACGGGCTGCTGACATAGGGGACGATCATACCGATTAGATTCAGGCGACCGTTGAGCATGGCACGGGCGATATCGTTGGGTGCATAGTTGACGCGCTCCATCGCGGCATGGACCTTATCGCGGGTCTCTTGGCTAATATAGCCGCGATTATTAAGCACGCGAGATACCGTAGTAGGCGAAACCCCCGCCACCGCTGCAACTTCCTTGATGCCAGGCTTAGCCGTATCCTTAGAACGGGCACTCTCGTGAGCCATAGCACCCTCCCCCATCAACATGTCATACGTTTACATACGAACAAAGCATACCCCAACAAGAGCGGGAAGACGGTAACAGTACAAGTAAGTAAACGACTCATCCAAATAATTAGGAGAGTTCCGCCTAAAGGGTGACTACACAGGACCCCAGCCGGGGCTGTTTGGACTACCTCCCAAAACATTCCGCACTGATATTTTCTGTATTGAAGACGTCGATGATGCACCCGTATACCATTGACGTCGACACCATCAGATGCGGACCGCGCGGTGACCCCACATTCCGCTGGCGCCCATGGGGCTGCCCTCGTTTCCTGACATGTCCCGCGCGGGCCGCGGCGAGCCGAGACCGCCGCATGACCTAATAGGAGCATGGAGCGATACCGCGGACCCGAACAACCGCATTCTATCGCGCCCCGTCAGTGTGCCGTCTGCCCGGTCCAGGCGAGCACGGAAAGAACGGAGCGAGACATGAGAACCGAATCGACACCCGGCGCCCGCGGACCGGTCTTCTGCGGGGTCGACACCCACGCCGACTCGCACTGGCTGTGCGTCCTGGACTGGAGAGGCCGCAA
>CALKBB010000192.1 GCA_937989795.1 uncultured Collinsella sp.
GTCGAGTCCGCCGTCATTTTCTTAAGGGCGCAAACGCATATGCCGTGGCGGGCGCAGCTTCAGTCAGGAGTGTTCGTCGCGAAGTTGGCAACGGGGCAATGGTTGCACCTTATCCCTTTACTTCGGTTGTGGAATCTCAGCTGACTGGGGAGGCTGCTGACCGTCAACAGCGCGATGAAAATTTGATCCTGTGTGTAGGGCAGTTTCTGCCCTGCAAAGGCATCGAGGTTCTTCTCGATGCCTTTGCAGGCATGACTTCAACAGAAGCTCGCCTTCGCATTATAGGTGCTGGAAAGCGCGATGGTGATTTGCGAAATGCGGTTCGTAAACACGGCTTGTCCGATCGAGTGGAGACGGTTTCGTTTGTCACCCCATCTGATCTGGTTCGTGAGTATCGACACGCTGGCCTCCTTGTCTTGCCGAGTGTCCAAGAGTGCTGGGGGCTTGTTGTTAATGAGGCGGCTGCATGTGGCTGCCCAATTGTCAGCACTTGGGGCTCCGGTGCGGCGATAGAGTTTCTTTCGTCTGGTTATCCGCAATATCTGGCGGAGCCCGGTAGTGCTGAATCTCTCGCTCTTGTTTTCGAGTCTTTCCTGGCTCGTCCGAATGAGGATAAAATTGCGTTCTCGAATTACTTGCGAGATAAAGCCGCCAGCTACACGATTGAGAACATGGTCTCTGCACACCTCGAACTATTTGCGGAGGTCCTGCAGTGAGCACCGTTTCTCCTAAATTCAGCGTTGTTGTACCCATGTATAACGTCGAAAGCTATTTGGATGAGTGCGTTAATAGCATTCGTCAGCAGACTCTTCATGACATTGAGATAATTCTTGTTGATGATGGGTCGCCCGATCGTTGTGGCGACATGGCTGAAGAATATGCGAAGCTCGATAGCCGCATCAAGGTCGTTCATCGTGCGAACGGTGGCCTTGGCCCTGCTCGAAACAGTGGTATGGAGGTAGCCGAAGGCGAGTATATCGGTTTTGTCGATTCGGATGACTGGATTGAACCCGATATGTACGAACGTCTTTACTCGGCTGCGATCTCATCAAATGCTGATGTCGTCTATACGGGCTTAAAAACGGTCTGCCATGGTCGTGTGGGAACAGTGCTCGAGCACCCTTTTGCTGGACGCACCCTAAAAGGCAGTGAAGAGATTTTTGGGCTTCGTAAGGGGTTTTATGGTGCAGCGCCGGCACGCGTTAAAGACGAGCCGGTGCTGGTGTCTGCTGATGTTGCGGGCTATCGTCGCTCATTTATCGAGGAAAATAAGTTCCGTTTCATGGCAGTTAGAAGCGAGGACAAGTTCTTCAATAGTCATGTTTGTCGCAGCGCGAATACGGTAGCCTGCATTTCTGGTACTCCATATTGTTACCGAAAAGACGATCAGCCTTCGATTACGAAGACCTTTAATCGCAAGACAATCGATTCTTTCTTCGGGCTTTTTCGTTTGCTGGAGCTTATGGCTGACGAGGAGCCTCGGGAGTATTGGGATGAGTCTCATATCCGTGAACAGCGCTGTGTTATCGATTATTGCCGTGTGCTTATCGGGATGATCGAAGAATCAAGCGAGGATGCGGGCGATAAGGAAGCTTATGTGCGAGAGGTTGTTAGGCATCCTACCTTGCGGCGTGCGTGTGCTCGCTATCCCTGGTGGAAACTGCCTCTGCAGCAGGCTGTTTTCTTTATTGTCTTAAAGTCGCAAGCGACTTTTCTCGCTCGTAAATTGGTTCAGCTTAAGGGGGGACGTTAGCCATGCGTTTAAAAGCTGCTCTGCGCATCGAAAATGAGAGTTTACTGCTTGTCGCCGTTACCATAGCGTTGCTTCTTCTCGCTGTTAGCGTGAGAGTGACTGGTGGTCCCTTTGTGGCGGCGGGTGTGGCGGTGGCGGTCCCGACGCTCGTTTGGACCTGCATGAAACCTAAGCGACTAATTTATCTTTTGATTGGATATTGCTGCGTTTACCCCTTTCTTGTCTCCGATTTGGGCTTTCCTCGGCTGCTTTCGTATGGCGGAGATTTGATAAACCTGCTTGCCGTTTATTTTTCACTGCGTTCGGGGAAGCTGCGAAGCGTTCGTTGGGGGCTTCTCCCGGTTCCACTCATTTGTTTCTTAATAGTCGCCTTATTTTCGGCTATTCTCCACGGCATTAGCCCTCTTCTGTTTGTCTGGGAGGCCCGCAACGTATTTCGGTTCTTTGCCTTTTTATTGGCATGTGTCGGCCTGCTTGATATTGATGATCTCAGGCAAATACTGAGGCTTCTATTCGTTGTCTTCCTAATCAATATCGTCTTGTGTTCCTACGAGTCGCTGGTTCTCCATTATGGTCAGGACAATACGAACGGCTTATTTGGTTCGGGGTCCGGCGGAAATGCTTCGACAAATATCTTGCTTTTAGAGATGACTTGTCTGGCTCTATTCGGATATGGCTATAAGGTTGTAAACCTTCCGTCTCTTCTGTTGGTAATTGCCGGTTCATGCTGGGTTTCTGTTATTGCCGAGCTTAAGTTTTACTATGTCCAGCTTGTCTTGCTGTTCGCTCTGTATCTCCTAATTTCAAAGCCTTCACTTAAAAATGCGTGTTTGGCAGTCTTACTTGTTGTTGGGCTTTGGGTTTTCATCCAGTTGTTCTATACCTTTATGCCTGGATGGGATGGTTTTTTTGATCTAAATACAATGCTCGAGTCTTCCTCGCAAGGTGGTTACGGAAATAACGACGGCCTTAATCGACTTTCGGCTGTAGCGACGATTCGCTCGATGTTTCTCAAAGATGCCTCGAGTGCACTATTTGGTTTGGGATTTGGAGCGGGCACCTATTCCCAATTCTTTTCCGCGCCTCTTTATAGCGTTTGGGGTGAGACGCTGCATTGGACATGGTTTACCGATGCTCAGATTTTTCTCGAGACTGGGTATGTTGGACTCATTTGTTATGGACTGTTTTTCTTGGTGCTAGGCGTTCATGGCCTACGTTTGAGGCGAGAACTAGCGGACGAGTGTGTTGTTTTATGCAATGCCGGCGCAGTAATATCCTTCTTCTGCATGTTGCTCATGGTTTACAACTGCGTTTTAACGGTTGATCCTGGCGGGTATTTGATTTTCTTCTTTCTTTCGATTCCTTTTATAGCCGAGAGGGATAGCAGCGGAGCCGCTCACGATCAGGTTGCGACTGGAAGCGCCGTCTTTCATAGGGGGCTGCGGTGAAGTCGTAAATCGCTAAGTAGTGTTTATTTGGCTACCGCATGAACTGGCGATTTTTTCTGCATAGTGGATATGCTTGTGATGCTTACATCGAATATCGAGGATAACCTTTTTGGTAGGCGCAGAATTATTGGTGAATTCCTCGAAACCCCATTACGTAAATTAATCGCTT
>CALKBB010000193.1 GCA_937989795.1 uncultured Collinsella sp.
GCGCTCGATAGGCATGGCACTACCGGCCCATTCGGCATCGGCATGGTACAGGATGGCGACGGGGCGCGTGGCACAGCCTCCCGAAAGCAGCGTTGCCGTACGGTTCATATAGCTCATGAGCTGGCCAAAGTGCGGCCACTGCGGGTTGTTGCCGTGCGCGTAAAAGTGCGGCGGGCAGTCCCAATCGGGGAAGGGCGCCATGCTAAACGCGTGCGGCGTAAACCAATTGACGCCGCGGACGAGCATGTGGTCGGCAATCCACTTCATCTCGCGCAAGCCCTCGTGCCAGCCAAAGGCGCCAAAGACCTCGGCCATGCAGCGCCCTTGCTTTTTGGGGTCGAGGCGCGCGGCCGAAGAGCCCAGTTTGGCAAGCGCGTAGGTAAAGAACTCCATGTTCCATGCGCCATGGAAGTAGCTGTAAGGGCCGTGGTCGATGCCGGGGGCGAGCTGGTTAATAACCACATCGATGCCCGCCATGTCCTGGCCGGCGACAGCGCGGAAGTAGTGCCCAGCGCCCTGGCCCAAGCGCGTGTGGCAACTCTTGTCCTCAATCACATGTCCGATGTGCATGACGCCGCGCTCGCGGCACCAGTCGCCAATCTGCTCGTCAAAGCATGCGCGGTAGAGTTGCGTGGCAATGTCCATGTAGGTGTGACGGACTCGGGCGCCATCTGCCTCGCGCGTCCAAAGGCCGCGCAGCTTGGTGAGCCAGTCCTCGCCAAGTGCATTACGCAAACGGCTGGCAAGCTCGTCCGACCAGGGCAGTGCCAGATCTCCTCTTCCGATAAAGCTGCTGGTAGAGGCGTCGTCGAGGGTGGTTCCCTTCTCGTTCATAAAGCCCGGTTCATCGGTAAAGAAGCCCAGGATGGTGCGGCCGAACTCATCGCCCAGATGCGCAAACGTGGGCTCATAGACGGCATCGATGAGCACGCGGCACGAATCGGCGTCGACCATGTTGATGTACTCATCGCGAAAGCCGGTCTTTTGGCTGGTGACGTAGAGCTCGACGGTGGTGATGCCGGCGGGTGCGTCAAAACGCAGGCAAGCGGGGGTGCCGTCGGCCTGCTCAACGGAGAGCTCAAGGTCGAGCGGTGCGCTGGCGGCGTCGAAAGTCGCCGAGCCCACAAAGCGCTCCGTGGGATCCATAAGATTGCCGAGCTTAATGACCGTGGACGGCTGGGGCCCGACGACTGTAACCGTGCGATGCTTGAGCACGGTCTTTTTAAGCGCGGGGTCAACATCCTCGCCTGCAAGCGCGCCGTTGGCATAGCCCGTGGGGAAGTGCGCATCGTCGAGCAGCCAGATCTTCAACCCCAAGCGCTTGCACTCGCCGATGATATAGCGCAGGTCAGACCACCAGCCATCGCGGCAAAACTCGGGGTGCGTGCGCGACTCAAGACAGACTTCGCGGATGTCCGCACCGGCGATCTGTTCCAAGTATTCGGCAATCGTCTCGCGCGTCTCGCCCTTGAGCCACAAGAACGGAAGCACATGGTTGTCATATGCCACCATACTCACTCCTTCAAAACCTGCCAAAAAGGGACAGGTTTATTTTGGTCGGTTTTATCTGGGCAAACGCCACCCCGCAGCTGCTTGGCGAAGCGCTGGGACGCGTGCCACATGCCAGAACCAACCTTCTAAACCTTTGCGAGTTCAGGGTATGTCGTCCGCGCTGCCCTGCTAATATCAAAACCACGGCTAAATATGACTAAATCAACGATGGTGGCGCCATGGATATCGCATGTTTGGACAATCTTTTGCTCGAGCTGACCGACAGTGAGCGCGCTTACTGCGCGGGCGCTCGCTATGACTGGAACGATGCATTTAGACGGGGTCAACAGGCAGATATCGATGGCAGGCATGTTCATAAAATCGGTAACGCGACATACGCCCTGCACCAAGAAGGCATGCCCGAGGGCCTGTCGATTGTGCGCAACTCGCGCTTTAACCCCGTGCCGGAGCACGTGCACGATTATGTCGAAATCAGCTATGTCTATCGAGGGAGCGCGCCACAGATTGTCAATGGTACGCAACTCACACTCGCCCAAAATGAGGTGCTTCTGCTCGATGCCGCCTGCCCGCATGCCGTAGACGAGCTCGGCGAGCATGACCTGATGTTGAGCATTGTCATTTCGCGGCCGATGCTGCGCCGCAGTCTGGAGCAAAGCCTTTCGCCCACAAGTGCCGTCTCGCAGTTCCTGCTCAACGCACTTAACGACGAGACCGATCATCGCGGGCACGTGCATTTCCGTACGGGCAACAGTCGCCGCGTGCGCCGGTATATGCAGGAGATGTTGTGCGAGCTCCTGGAGCCGACGACAGCGAGCCCCCAGATCGTGTCGAGGCTGTTTGAGCTGCTGCTGGTCGAGCTCATGCAAAGCTACGAGGCCGCGCTGCTGCAAACGGGCGCACCCGCGCTTCCCTCGGCGCAGGTTGCGGCGGCGATGAGCTACATCGAGCGGCATGCTTGCGATTGCACACTCGACGATTTGGCCCGCCACCTGCACCTGAGTCCCAACTATGCAAGCGCACTGCTCAAGCGGCAGACGGGCCGCACATTTATGCAGCTCGTGCAGGAGAGCCGCCTGACACGCGCGGCGGCGCTACTCGACACCGGTGCTACTGCGGAGGCCGCAGCGCGCGAGGTGGGCTATGCCAATATGAGCTTCTTCTACAAAAAGTTTGCCGAGCGCTATGGCTGCACGCCGGCCGCCTACCGCCAGCGTTTGCCCAGATAAAACCGAACAAAATAAACCTGTCCCTTTTTGGTCGGTATCAGGAAGTGTCAGAGACGGGGCGGCGGTGGCCCGTGGGCGCGAAAAGAAGTGTCGGGGTTGGTACGCCCGCTTCTGCCCGTCCCGCGCGAGGGCGATACTCGGCTTATCGACCCGCGATGCAAAGGAGATGCTCATGGCAAACATCAAGTTCCCCGAGGGTTTCTATTGGGGTGGCGCCACCGCTGCCAACCAGTTTGAGGGCGCTTGGAACGTGGACGGCCGCGGTGCTTCTGTCGACGATCATTTCTTGGGCGGCAGCTACAAGGAGCCGCGTCAGATTACGATCGACATCGACCCCAACCGCTTCTACCCCAATCATGACGGTATCGATTTCTACCATCACTACGAGGAGGACATCGCGCTGTTCGCCGAGATGGGCTTTACCATGTTCCGCATGTCCATCTCCTGGAGCCGTGTCTTTCCCAACGGCGACGACGCTGAGCCCAACGAGGCCGGCCTCGCCTTCTACGACCGCGTCTTCGACTGCCTGCGTGCCCACAATATCGAGCCGCTCGTGACCCTCTCGCACTACGAGATGCCCTATCACCTGGTCGAGAAATACAACGGCTGGGCGAGCCGCGAGCTCATCGGTTTCTTTGAGAAGTACTGCCAGACCGTCTTCGACCGCTATCAGGACAAGGTTAAGTTCTGGCTCACCTTCAACGAGATCAACTGCGGTACTCAGGATATGGGCAACCTCTTTGAGACCAGCATGATTCAGGGCTTTGAGGGTCCGGCGTCGGTGGTTCACACTACGCCGCAGGCTCGTATGCAGGCCCTGCATCACCAGTTTGTCGCCAGCGGCCGCGTCGTGCGCTATGCCCACGAGCATTACCCGCAGTTTAAGATGGGCAACATGGACTGCTTCATCCTTTCCTATGCCGCCACGTGCGATCCGGCCGACGTGTTCGCCACGCAGCAGGAGATGAATACCATGAACTGGTACTGCTCCGACGTGCAGGTGCGCGGCAAGTACCCGTTCTATGCCAAGCGCTTCTGGGCCGAGAACGATGTTGAGCTCGTGATGGAGGACGGCGACCTGCAGGATATCGCCGACGGCAAGGTTGATTTCTACACCTTTAGCTACTACATGTCCGGCACCGTGGGCACCCACAAGGACCACGAGATGACCGAGGGCAACATGACCTTTGGCGGCAAGAATCCCTATCTGGAGTCCACCGACTGGGGCTGGCAGATCGATCCGTTGGGCCTGCGCATCGCCCTCAACGAGATTTACGCTCGCTACGAGATTCCGCTGATGGTGGTCGAGAACGGCATGGGCGCCTACGACGAGGTCGAGGAGGACGGCTCCATCCATGACCCGTATCGCATCGCCTACTTGCAGAGCCACATCAAGGCCATGGGCGAGGCCATTGCCGATGGCGTTGACCTGATTGCCTACACCTGGTGGGGTCCCATCGACCTGGTTTCCGCCGGCACTGGCGAGATGCGCAAGCGCTACGGCTTCATCCACGTCGATAAGTACGACGACGGCACCGGTACCTACGAGCGCCGCCGCAAGGACAGCTTCTTTGCATACCAGAAGATCATCAAGTCCAACGGCACCGAGGGGCT
>CALKBB010000194.1 GCA_937989795.1 uncultured Collinsella sp.
CAAAACCACCACAAAGGGGACAGGCACCTTTGTGGTGGTTTTTATTGGGGCGACTTTTTTGAAGGCAGTTGACGCTAAAACCACCGCGAGAAGCACTGGTTCACGCATCTTTTGCTGCGGATTGGCTCAATTTGGTTTCGATTTTGATTTGTTTGGCTTCGATTCGGGCTAAGTGAGTAGACTTTTTGGCGCAGGCCGAGCACGAAGTTCATTCGCTCTAGTAAAACCGCAGGTCACAGAGGTGGCTATTTTTGGGTGTGCTCGGCAGATCGTAAAAAGTCTACTCACTTGGAATTTAGCCCTTTGGTCGTGGGGGTTGCTGGTCCCGTTTTGGTTGTCGAGAGAGGGTGAATTGAAGCGCCCCCGCACGCTCATGCTACAATCGCGGGCATGCCCCACAACTACATCTGCCTTCGAAAGGAGCCTGCGTGGCGAACGCCATCGAACAGCTCACGGACCGCGTGCTCGTGCTCGGCCGCCTCACCATCGTCCGCCGCGTCATCACCGCCGTGGCGGTCACCATTTCCGCCGTTCTCCAGACATTTCTGATCCAGGCGTTCATTCAGCCCGCCGACCTGCTTCCGAGCGGTCTTACCGGCGTCGCGGTCCTGCTCGATCGCGTTACCTCGCTGGGCGGTGTTCACATCGACATCTCGCTCGGCATGCTCGCGCTCAACATCCCCGTGGCGCTCCTATGCTGGAGCGGCATCAGCAAGCGCTTCGTCATCTTCTCGATGATGCAGGTCGTGCTCTCATCGCTGTTCCTCAACATCTTTCACTTTGCTCCGTTTTTGGGCGACAAGATCATGCTCATCATTTTTGGCGGCGTGGTCTCGGGTCTGGGCGCTGCCATCGCGCTAAAGTCCGGCGCATCCACCGGCGGCACCGACTTTATCGCGCTGTGGGTCTCCAATCACACGGGCAAGACTATCTGGGGTGTCATCTTTGGTTTCAACTGCTTTATCCTGGCGATCTTTGGCTTTATGTTTGGCTGGGACAATGCGGCGTACTCCATCGTGTTCCAGTTTATTTCGACCAAGACCATCGACAGTTTCTATCGTCGCTACGACCGCGTGACGCTGCAGATCACGACGCGCAAGGCAGACGAGGTCATGACTGCCTACGTAAACCATTTTCAGCACGGCATTAGCTGTGCCGAGGTCATCGGCGGATACAGCCGCGAAAAGATGTACCTGCTGCACGCCGTTGTCTCGACCTACGAGAGCCAGGACATTATCAAGCTGGTGTGCGACATTGATCCCGGTGCCGTGATCAACGTGTTCCACACGCTCAACTTTGTGGGCGGCTGGTGGGGCGGTCATGTCGACGAGCCCATGCCCACGGCCGTGCCCGATCCCGACAAGCCCGCGCGCATGGCCAGCAGGCAGGCGCGCCTTAGTGAGCAGGACAGCCTGCAGCAGGACGACGGCAAGTAGGGTATTGGCATTTTGTCGGCCCTGCGCAACCCATCCGAACGAGCCCCTCGAAAGCCTCGTTGCTTTCGAGGGGCTCTCGTTTGCCCAGATAAAACCTACCAAAATGAAGCTGTCGCTTTTTGGTAGGGAGGGTGTATCGTTTTATCAATATGAGGTAACATGAAACTAGACGTTATATACGTATTAGTTATTTCAATATTTCGATAAGAGTGATTAGATATGCCTGCGCCCAAAAATGCACCGCTTTACCAGCAGATTTACGACGAAATCAAGGATGCGATCGAGAAAGGTGTTTATGCACCCAAGGAGCGTATTCCGTCCGAGCTTGAGCTAGCCGAGCAGTACGACGTGAGCCGCATTACGGTGCGCCGCGCTGTCGAGGAGCTGTGCTCCGATGGCTACCTGGTTAAGCAGCAGGGCCGTGGCACCTTTGTCTCCACGCCGCACATCAATCGCCAGTTTCACGCCTCGACGTTGCAGACGTTTACCGCGCTGTGTGCCGGCAATGGCATGAAGGCCGGTGCGCACGTGATCGATCGCCAGATTGTGCCGGCGCGCCAAAACGAGATGGAGTTCTTTGGCCTGCAGAAGGATGCGCTGCTGCTGCATATCAAGCGCGTGCGTACGGCCGACGGCGAGCCCATCTTTGAGGAGAACATCTTTGTGCCGTTTGATGCCTACCGCGAGCTGTTGACGGCCGATCTTGAGGACAAGTCGATTTTTGCCGAGGTCGAGCGTGTTGGCGGAATCCCGATTGTCTCGGTTGGCTACCGCACGGTCGAGGCCGTTCGTGCCAATACCGAGCAGGCGGCCGAGTTGGGCATTGCTCCGCACGATCCGCTGCTCAACCTGCGTGCCAACTTTACCGGTCCCAATGGCGAGCCGGTTCTGATGGGTAAGCAGTACTACGTGGGCAGCCGCTACGTCATGGTCATGTAGCTCTAGTTGCGCGGTTTTCCAAACCGCGCAACGGCTCGACGCTACAAGCCCGCCAGAGCGGCAATCTGCAGAATGAGCGTGGATAATCTCCCGTTTTTGGCTCAATGGTGGGTCCAAAGTGGGAGATTATCCACGCTCATCCTGAAAGTGTCCAAAAATCCACGCTCGTTCGCCTTGGATTACGTTGCCCGTGGCCGATGGCGGCGCGGCACCGGTCCGCGTGGCGGCGTATAATCGGCGGCAGAT
>CALKBB010000195.1 GCA_937989795.1 uncultured Collinsella sp.
CCGCCAAGGGCCTGTTCCCGCTCGACGTGTGCGTGTCGCCTATCCATGGCGCCAAGGGCAACGTTGAGTTTTTCCTGTACGGCACGAGGTTTGCCCCCGGTGCACGCACCGACGATGGGCTGCAATCCCAGGTATCGGTTTTGAGCGAGAAAGCTGCAACGCTATGAAGGTCTTTCTGGTTCCCAATTTCTACAAGCAAGAAGCGGTCGAGAGTGGCCTGATGCTCGAGCTTTGGCTTTCGCGCCAGGGCTATGAGGTCGCATGGGCTGCAGACCAGCGTTCCAAGATCCAGAGCGCGCCCGATGTTGACGATGCCGACCTGGTCATTACGCTCGGTGGCGACGGTACACTGCTGCGCGCCGCCCGCATCCTCAACTACCGTGAGATTCCCATTTTGGGTCTTTCCTATGGTCATTTGGGTTTTTTGACGGCTGCGAGCCCCGAGGAGCGCGACATTTTGCAGGTCGTGAGCGATGCCCTGTCCGGTGAGCTCCATGTGAGCCGCCGCGCCACCATCGCCGCCGATATCGTTTCGGTGCGCGAAGACGGCACGAAGGATGTTGTGCGCACCTTTGCCCTTAACGATATGGCGCTTACGCGTGGGCCCCTGTCCGATATGGTCGAGTTCGATATCACGGTGTCCGGACATCATATCGACCGCCTGCGTGGCGACGGCGTGGTTGTATCGACGGCGACTGGCTCCACCGGCTATGCGCTTTCCGCCGGCGGACCCATCGTCAGCCCCGATTACACGGGCATGGTCTGCGTGCCCATCGCCCCGCATACCATTCAGGCTCGCGCTTTTTTGACCTCGCCGAGTGATGTCGTCGAGATCTTTATGTCTGATGACCGTCCGAGTGTTCCGGCGATTGCTATCGATGGACAGTTTATTACCTGCGATGGCACGGTCGAGAGCGTGGCCGTGCGTCGCGGTCCCGGCGATGTGCTGCTGCTGGATTACGGCCCCGAGAGCTTCTATAACTCGGTGAGTCGCGTGTTCTACGGAGTGCGTCATGATCGATGAGCTGCAGGTTTCCAACATTGCACTCATTCGCGAGGCGACGTTGGTTCCGAGCGCGGGCTTAACGGTTCTGACCGGAGAAACCGGCGCCGGTAAGACCGCGTTGCTATCGGCGCTCAAGCTCATTTTGGGCGAGCGCGCGGATTCGTCGACGGTGCGCGAGGGCGAGACGCTTGCCAGCGTCGAGGCACGTCTGTTTGACGGACCTCACGATACGGAGGGCTTCACCGTGCAGCGCAGCCTTTCTGCCGAGGGCCGCAGCCGCGTAAAAATTGACGGTCGCATCGCCAGCGTGCGTGAGCTTTCGGAGCGCGTCGGCGTGATGATGGATCTTTGCGGCCAGCACGAGCACCAGCGTCTGCTCGACCCGGCGCACCATGTTGCCATGGTCGATGCCTGGGCAGGGCGCCCGGCACTCGAGGCGCTCGAGCACTACCGTGCTTGCTTTAAAGCCTCGCGCGCGGCTGCCAAGGAGGTCCGTCGCGTCGAAGAGACCTCGCGTGCGCAGGGGAGTCGCGTCGAGGAGGCGCGCTTCGCTCTGGAACGTATCGCCGAGGTCGACCCCAAACCGGGTGAGTATGAGGAGCTCGAGGAACTGCTGCCTCGATCCGAGCATGCCGAGGTGCTGGTGGCCACGGCCAACGATGCCCATGCGTCGCTTGCGGCCGAAGGGGGAGCGCTCGATGCCGTGAACAGTGCCGTGGCGGAGCTTTCCCGCATGGCTGCCGTCGATCGCAAGCTGGGCGACATTGCCGATGCGCTTTCGGAGGCCTGCATCTCGCTTGAGGATTGTGCCAGCGAGCTGCGTACCTATCGCGATGGGGTCGCCTTCGATCCGCGCGAGCTGGCTCGTATGCGCGAGCGGTATTCCGATCTTAAGGGCCTGCTGCGTCAGTGGGGGCCCACCATGGATGATGTCTTTGCCATGCGCGATCGCTCGCAAGAGCTGTTATCGCTGGTAGACGATGGCGATGAACAGATCAAGAAGGCGCGCGAAGCGCTTGGCGCGGCGGAGCGCAAACTGTTCGCCGCCGCCAAGGCACTTAAGCGTGCGCGCAATACGGCAGCCCCGCGTTTTTGTCACGAGGTTGGCCGTCAGATGGCGCGCCTGGAGATGGGCGGCGCCGAGCTCGTTTGGGAGTCGCGCGATCTTCCGCGTGCCGAGTGGACGCCGGCGGGCCCTTCGAGCTACGAGCTTTTGTATCGCAGCGGTGCCGGATTGACGCCGCGCCCTCTGCGCCGCATTGCATCGGGCGGCGAGCTGAGCCGCGTTATGCTTGCGAGCAAGGTTGTCCTCGGCAACGCGGACGGCGTGGATACGTTGGTGTTCGACGAGGTTGATGCCGGTGTCGGCGGCTCTACCGCACGTGCCCTCGCGAGCGTGCTGGCAGATCTCGCCGCTACGCATCAGGTGATTGTCGTAACCCACCTTGCGCAGGTTGCTGTCATGGCCGACAAGCACTACGTGGTGAGCAAAGAGCCCGGCGATGTTCCCCAAACGCATCTGGATGAGGTGACTGGGGATGCCCGCACCGCAGAGATCGCCCGTATGCTGAGCGGCGATCAATCGGAGGCAAGCCTAGCGCACGCCAGGCAGATGCTGGAAGAGGCTCGAGGTTAGAACGAGCCTGCGGTGTCGGTGGACAAATAATAGAAATTCTTGCCTCGCCACTTGCCTGTCTAGCCTGACCGTCAAAAAACTATGCCGGTTTACTACGATGAATCGGCGTAGCTCGAGCACAGCTAAAAATGTAAAAAGAAAACCGCAGGTAGAACGCCTGCGGTTTTCTTATAAAAAGCGATGTGGTCGCATATTCCGATTTTATCGTAGTAACCCGGCATAGTTTTGTGGGAACGGTACATAACGACCCCTGTTAAAACCTACTCCACGACCTTATCCGGCTGGATGAGCTCCTCGTAGTAGCTGATATGTTCGCGGGCGTCTTCAATCTCGGGCAGCAGGAAGTTGTAGATAACCTCGATGATCATCGTGGCGCTGATCTTGGAGAACGCAAAGTCGCCCGTAGTGAGCAGCGCCTCGTGATTCACGGTATTAAAGGTGTAATCGGCCAGGCGAGCAAGCGGAGACTTGCTGTCGCTGCTGATGACGACTACGGTTGCACCGCAGCCGCGAGCTGCTTTTGCCATGCGGTTCAGTCGACGCGACTTGCCAGAGTTCGAGATCAGCACTATACAATCGCTAGGGCGCAACGTGAGCGCAAAACCAATCGAGGTCTCGCTGATGGTGCTTGCCATGCAGCGAAGGCCCAGCTGCGAAAACTTAAACGTCGCGTCGAGTGCGACGGCGTTGGTGTTACCTACGGCTGCAAACTCGATAGCCCCTGCGTTCTTAAACGCGTGCACGACGGCTGCCAGCGTGTCGTGATCAATGCCATCGATGGTCGCATTGAGCTCGCTTACCTTGGCGGCGAGGATATTCTTGAGACTCTGCTCCATATTGTCGAGCGATACCTCGTCGGTGAGGCCTTCATTGCGTTGGCTCTCCAGATCACGCGCCAGCGAAAACTGAAAACTGCGAAAGCTGCCAAAACCTAGTTTGCGGCAGAAGCGCGATACGGTGGCCTCGGAGGTTGCGGCTGCGCGCGAGAGTTGGGCGGCTGTCAGACGCGGTGCCTCGGACTGATGCTCTAGGATATAGTCGACAATGCGCTGTTCGGACTCGCTGTATCCCTTGTGCGTGCTAATAAGGGAGAGTGCGCTTTTGCTGCTATCGGACATGGTTGACTCCTGGTTGGCATTAAAAGCTGGCTTTTTGTGTGCCGCTCTAGTATACGGGGATTGGTAAATACAAGATACACCTTGCCGTTTCAATAGTTGATGGTAAACTTTCATCGACCGTTTACGGTAATGAAAGAACCTTTCACCGGAGAAATGAGCTGTATTTCTTCTCGTACAAGCGGTGACTTGGTATCTTTCAGATGTGGAAATACGCGCATTGAAGCGCGTGTAGGGGAGCGCCCGCGGGCGCTGTACTCAAGAAGGAGGGACACATGGCTAAGTTTGACATCATCGCCGCCACCGGTTGCCCGACCGGTATCGCGCACACCTTCATGGCGAAGGAGGCGCTGGAGAAGGCAGCTGCCGAGCGCGGTCTGACCATTAAGGTCGAGACCCATGGCCAGGTCGGTGTCGAGAACGAGCTCACCAAGAGCGAGATCGCCGGTGCCAAGGCCGTCGTCGTCGCAGCCGATAAGGATGTCCAGGCTGAGCGTTTCGCCGGCAAGCCCATGGTTTCCGTTGGTGTTTCCAAGGCCCTGTCCGTCGAGGCTGCCGGCAAGCTGATCGATCGTGCCCTTGCCGCCAAGGGCGACGACACGGTTGCGGCTGCTGCCGATGTTGAGGATGAGGTTGAGGAGAAGGAGTCCATCGGCCATATCATCTATAAGCACCTCATGAACGGCGTCAGCCACATGCTGGTCTTCGTCGTTGCCGGTGGTGTCCTGAATGCTGTTTCGTTCCTGTGGGGCATCACGTCCTTCGATTCGACGGCTGCCGACTACAACAGCTTCGCCGCTATGCTCAAGATCATCGGCGGCATCGCCATGAATCTCATGGTTCCCGTGCTTTCCGCCTACATCGCCGAGTCCATCGGCAAGCGCCCGGCGCTCGTTCCCGGCTTTGTTGCCGGTATGATTGCCATCCAGGGCCTGCCCATTAATGCCGAGACCGGCATGATCGATGCCGGCGGCGCCGGCGTGGGCTTCGGCTTCCTGGGCGGCATCGTCGGCGGCTTTCTCGCTGGCTATGTCATCTTGCTGCTCGAGAAGGTCTTTGCCGGTCTGCCCAAGAACCTGGACGGCCTCAAGGCTATCTTCCTGTACCCGCTGTTCTCGACTGCCATCGTCGGTCTGGTCATGCTCGGCATCTCCGGCCCCATGGCTGCCATCAACACCGCCATGATGGACTTCCTCAAGGGTCTGTCTGCCTCTGGCGCTGTTGTCCTGGGTCTTGCTATCGGCTGCATGTGCGCCTTTGACATGGGCGGCCCGGTCAACAAGGCAGCCTACGTCTTTGGCACCGCAGCCCTTGCCTCCGGTAACTACGAGGTGATGGCCGCCCGGTCAACAAGGCTGCTTACGTCACCGGTACCGCTATGCTCACCGAGGCCCTGGCCGCCGGTGTCGGCACCGATACCTACAACTTCGGCACCAACTTCATGGCTGCCGTCTCCGCCGCTTGCATCGTTCCGCCGCTGATCACCACCTTTGCCGTCATCGTCGGCAAGAAGTACTTCAGCCAGGAGGACCATGACGCCGGTGTCGTCAACCTCATCCTTGGTTGCACCCACATCACCGAGGGCGCCATTCCGTTCATGACCAAGAATATCTGGCCCGTCATGCCCATCATGATGCTCGGTTCTTCCATCGCTTCCATCTTGACCATCTTCTTCAACGTTCACGATCCGGCGCCTCACGGCGGCTTCCTGGTCCTGCCCGTTGTCGAGAACGGTCCGCTGTGGGTCCTCGCGATCCTCATCGGCGCCGTGGTCGGTGGCATCCTGTTCGTCGCTTTCAAAAAGTATGACTTCGAGAAGAACCAGAAGGCCGCTCCCGCTAAGCCTGTCGAGGCTCCCAAGGCCGCTGCCGTCGAGGCCCCCAAGGCTGATGCTGCCGACTTCGTGAAGGTCGAGAACGTTTTTGTCGCCGAGAACTTCGCTTCTCGTGACGAGGCCCTGAGCTTTGTCTCCAACCAGGCCGTCAAGGCCGGTCTCGCTGACGACGCCGACGCCGTGATGAACGCCTTCCTGGCCCGCGAGGCCGAGGGCACCACGGGCATGATGGAGGGCTTCGCCATTCCGCATGCCAAGTCCGATGCCATTACCGAGGCCGCCGTCATTGTCGTCAAGGACGACTCTGGCGTGACCGGTTGGGACACCATGGACGGCGCTCCCGTCAACGTGGCTATCGCCCTGCTCATCCCGGGTGCCCAGGCTGGCACCACGCACCTCAAGATCCTGTCCAAGGTCGCCGAGGCGCTCATGGACGAGGGCTTCCGTGCCACCGTCAAGGGTTCCACCGACGCCGCCGAGATCGCTAAGACGATCAACGCCCGCCTGGTCTAATTCCGCGGTTCGCGAATAACATCGCCCCTTGTATATAAGGCGGAGACTCCGCCAGGAGTCCCCGCCTTTTTCTATCCCTCTCATAAGTTGC
>CALKBB010000196.1 GCA_937989795.1 uncultured Collinsella sp.
CACTGCACCGGAACACGCCGACCCCGGCATCGGCTACATTTTTGAGCACACACGGGACAAAAAGTGTCTGGTCTTTGTCAACTCCCGTGAGGAGTGCGAAGCCGTCACCACCACCCTCCGGCAGTACTGCGAGGCTCGCCACGAACCGGACCGTTTCCTCATCCACCACGGTAATCTTTCGGCATCGCTGCGCGAGACGGCAGAAGAGCTCATGCGCGATGAGGAGCAGGCACAGACAACCGTCACCACCTCTACGCTGGAGCTCGGTATCGATATCGGCCGCTTGGAGCGTGCCTTCCAGATCGACGCGCCGTTTACCGTCAGCTCCTTTTTGCAGCGCATGGGGCGCACGGGACGCCGCGATCTTCCGCCCGAGATGTGGTTTGTCATGCGCGAGGAAGAACCCGAGCCGCGCACGATGATGCCCGAGACCATTCCGTGGAAGCTCTTGCAGGGCATCGCGCTCGTACAACTCTATCGCGAGGAAAAGTGGGTCGAGCCGCCCGAGCTCGATCGACTCCCCTACAGCCTGCTCTACCACCAGACTATGTCGACGCTTGCCAGCACCGGAGAGCTCACGCCGGCAGAGCTTGCCCAACGCGTGCTCACACTCAGCTATTTCCATCGCATCTCGGCCGATGACTATCGCATACTGCTGCGTCACCTCATTAAGATCGACCATATCCAGGTCACCGAGGGCGGTGGGCTCATTGTGGGTCTCGCGGGCGAGCGCATCATTAACAACTTTAAGTTCTACGCCGTATTCCAGGAAAACGAGGAGTTCACTGTTCGCAGCGAGTCGGCCGAGTTGGGCACAATCGTCAATCCCCCACCGCCCGGCGAGCGCATCGCCATCGCCGGACACTGCTGGATTGTCGAGGAAGTGGACTGGAAGCGTCATACCGTCTTTGCCACTCAGGTCAAGGGCCGTGTGCCGGCTTACTTTGGCGATTGCCCCGGCGACATCAACACGCATGTGCTCGAGCGCATGCGTAAAGTGCTCAACGAACATGCCGCGTATCCGTACCTTATGGGTAACGCGCGGGCCCGCTTGGCGCAGGCTCGCCATACGGCCGAGATTTCGGGCGCGGGAACCAAGCCGCTCATTAACCTGGGCGGCGACACCTGGGTGCTCTTCCCCTGGCTGGGCAGTTACGCCTTTTTGGCACTCGAGCGCATGCTCAAGATTAAATGTGCCGCGAAGCTGGGCCTTCGCGGACTCGACCCATCGCGCCCGTACTTTATGCAGTTTAAGATGAAGGCCGACGAAGAGACGTTCTTTGAGGTGCTCGCCGCCGAGGCCGAGAAGGACTTCGATCCCATCGAGCTCGTCTATCCCGGCGAGGTGCCTTATTTTGACCGCTACGACGAGTTTGTTCCCGAAGAGCTCGTGCGCAAGGGTTTTGCCGAAGGTGTGCTCGACATAGAGGGCATGAAGCAGCGCGTTCTCGGCTGGCGCGACCACGCCTAAGACCAGTCTTTTTTGGGACGGGGAGACTTACTTGTCGTGAAGGACGGTGCCGAGGAAGTCGGTGTCGAAGGGCACAGCTTCGGCAAAGGCGTAGTCGCCGTCGCTGGCGATGAGCAGGTAGTTTTCCTCGCCGCCGAACTCTGTATCGCCACATGGGACCACCCAGGCGTGGACGAATACCTCGAGTGCCGTGGCAGCGCAGTCGCGCAGGAACGTCACATCGCTCCCCTCGTTTGCACTCACGATATTGGCAACGTAGACGCCACCGACATTTAGGCTGCCCCGCACCAAACGCAATGCCTCAACCGTCGCCAGCTCGCGTACGGGCTCGGCACCGCCGAAGCAATCGCTCACGACCACGTCGTAGCGACGATGCCCCACGCTCGTCACACCCAGATACGAGCGAGCCTCAGCGGTTATCGCCCGCAGGCGATCGCTCGCCGCGCGCTCCAGCTCGTCTAGGTAGAACCAGCGGCGCGCCAGGCGCGTAATCTCGGCATCGTACTCAATGACGTCCATGCACAAGCTCTCGTGCGACATCAGCGCAAACTTGGGATAGGCAAACCCGCCGCCGCCCAGCATAAGCATGCGGTTGATACCGTGACCACAAGCGTCACGCATTGCGCCCTCGGCCTCAAACACGTCGTCAAACGCACGATAGTACGCAAAGACCGGCTCGGCCCAACGCTCGCCAACGTAACTTGCGCTTTGGTAGACGCCGCCTTGCACGAGCACGCGGACCTCGTCACCGCTCTCGTCGTGCACGCGCTTCACACGCGCCAACCCATTGCGGGTTCGCGCAACCTGCAGACAGGCAGCACGAACAGCGACGGCGGCCGCACCAAGCGCCGCGGCTCCCAGAGCAACGCCGGCAACGACGCCAGCAGAAACACTCGGCTTGTTCACTTAGAGCTCCTTTTGCAGATAGAGTCCATGGTCGTAAAAACCCAAATGGCGATAGTACTCGCGCGTACCGATCGCGCTGATCACGTTGATGCGCGCATAGCCCGCGTCCCGAGCAATCTGACACGCACGTTCCACGAGCAGACGCCCCAGACCGTGATGCTGAGCCGCCTGGCCCTGATCGCCCACACGTGCCGCCATACCATAGACGTGCACCTCACGAATCATCGCCTCGTCCGGCGTCGTCGGCAACTCGTCCGCATGCGCGGCAACAAACGAATGATCGGGCAGCGACAACCGCAAAAAGCCCGCGATCTTGCCCTGCGGCGTCACCCACTGCAAAAAGCACTCGTGCGTCACCGGCGTCTCGTACGCCACCTCCTCATCAAGAGATAGCTCATCCAAGTCGGCACCCGCCGTGCTGATCTCGCGATAGCGGATCTCGCGCACCGTCGCACCGTCACCCCGAGCAGCCAGGCGGTTCTCAACGAGCTGGCGCAGGTTGGGTTTCTTGTTGCCCACCATGATGTCGTCGGAACTAAAGTCGCGGATCATGCGACTGATGCGGCAGAACGCCGGCGTCACCACGATGTCGTCGGCCAGCACATCGAGCAGCTCGTCCTCGGTATAGGGACGCCACTCGCCGCGCTCATAGCAGCCCACTAGACGCGAGCCCTCGATGAGCGCACACGGATAGACCTTGACCTCGTCGGGCATAAAGGCCCCCTCGGTCATAAAGTGTTCGTAGTCGAGCTTGTCCCCCTCGGGCGTGGCGCCCAGCAAGTTGAGCATAAAATGCGCGTGGATCTTAAAGCCAAACAGGCGTGCAAGCGAAAACGCCCGCTCGATCTGCGCCACCGTAATACGGCGCTCGTTGATATCGAGCAGGTGCTGGTCGAGGCTCTGGATACCCATCTGAATCTTGGTGCAGCCCAGGCGGCGGACGAGCGTGAGGGCCTGCGGCGTTACGGCATCGGGGCGCGTCTCGATAACGAGTCCCACCACGCGATGCTTCGCCGTCTCGTTGATGCGCTGCTGGCGCTCGAGCTCTTCCATCGTTGTCGTCTGCCACTCGGCAACCTCGCCCCACGGCGTACCAGGGCCGTACAGACGACGCACCGCGCGGTTATAGCCGCCCACGGCAGCATCCACACGCTCCTGCTCGTCGGCAACGCTGGCAGCAAGCTCAGCCTCGTCTGTCGCAATGCCGGCGGCCCGATAACGCTCGCGGCGCTCTACTACCACCGGCGGCAGGGCATCGGCGGGAGCGTCATCGAGCAGGCGCCCCGCCTCGGCACGGCTGATGCCCGGACGCGCCAGCATGGGGTTGGCCGCCACGCCGGCGACGGCATCGTCATTGAGCGCACGGAAAAGCTCCGACATAAACCACGTCTGATACCCTTGCGGATAGTCGCTCCAGGTGCCACCGAGCACGATGAGCTCAATCTTGTCGGTCGCATGCCCCATCTGCGAAAGTGCCGTCAGACGAGCACTCACCTGCAGATATGGATCGAAGCAGTTTTGCTCTGCACGGGCACACGCCGGCTCGGCATGTAAATAGCTTTTGGGCATGCGCAGGTCGTTGGGGCAAAACAGGCAATCGCCCGAGCACGGCCACGGCTTGGTGATGACGGTAATGGTTGCCACGCCCGAAGCCGTGCGACGAGGCTTCATACGCAGCACCTGCAGCAGTTGACGTTCCAACTCGGCATCGACATTCCACCCAGCCCAACGAGCCGGCTCCTCACGTTTAACCCGCTGGTAGAACGGCAGCAGACGGCGCTTGGCCAAATCGCGTTTGTCGGCACCCTCACGGCGCGCCTCGGCATGTATCAGTTTGACGAGCGCTTTGTCATCCACGGTCTCGCCGCGACGCAGAGCCTCGAGTATGTTCAAGATAATCTGTTCCATGACCCCATTGTAAAGGCAAAGGCGTCGGAGCCCGTCACGGCTCCGACGTCTCCATCAAACAGCGCAGCTATGGTATATAAGTCTTCGATAACCGCCCGTCACTCTGAATCAAATGACATGTCGCCCGAACCGACCTTAAAACGATACGTGGCTGACTTATCACCGTTGTCGAATTCAAGATTCAATATGGTCTCGCCATCGTAGCCAAGCGGAAGGAAATCGCTCTCGAAGTCGCCGCTGCCCAAGGTAAGGCTCGCCTTAAAGCCCGTCGAGTTCGGAACCATCATCTCCACATCGCCCGAGCCCACACTCACGTCCATCGACTTCGCGGGGGCCTGGTAGAGCTCGAACGTCACATCGCCCGAACCGACCTCAGCACTGAGCGCATCAGTCACGCTGCCCGCAAACTCTACATCTCCCGCACCCAGGAAAAGGTCGAAACCATCACAGGTGACACCGGCAATCTGCAGATCACCCGAGCCCACGTGCGCGTTGACTCCCTTCAGATGTTCGGCAACACGGCGCGGCAGCTCGACCGTAACTGAGCGATCGATTGCCTTACCGTCATCACTTCCAAACTGGGAAACCTTGAGCGTCGAGTCCTCGACGGATGCGATGTTCTGCGTCGCGGCCTTGGAGGCATCCATACCATTGGCAACGCGTCCCCGCTCGATAACGCGAGCCTTGTTACCATCAATAACCTTGACGTCCACCGTAGCCGCATCGATATCGAAATCGAGGTAGCGAAACTCATCGGCATCAAAGGTCGTACACGAAAGCTGCTGAGGCCGAGCGGAATAGTTACCGCCATCGTTCATAAAATCGTCGTCATCAACCACATCGTCCATACCGGACAAGCCGGGTATAACATCGTCGAGATCCCACGGGCCATCAAAATGAATCAAAGTCCGCGAAACGCCAAAAACAAGCCCGATAATCAGTACAAACGCTCCGATGCCGACGCCCAGGCGCAGCTTGGATTCATGCGAAAGCTTCATCATTCGTCACCTTCTTTGGCACATGGCTCAGCGGTGGCCGCGGTAGCCACGTCAGCATCAGGTTCCGCAGAAGTATCCTTCCCCTGGGCCCTGACCGCCACCGGTGCCGGACCAACCTGAATATCCCCGCGCGCCCAATCGCCATCGAGTGCACGCGCCACCCAGTGATAGATGGGAATCGTGAAGAAGATCAGCGCAGCAAAGGGGCCGGCACCAAACAGGAACATCAGTAAAAAGAACAGCAGCCAGCACACGGCCCA
>CALKBB010000197.1 GCA_937989795.1 uncultured Collinsella sp.
GGTACTGGATATCGGGCAGCGCATCGAAGAACTCGTCGGCGGTAATCATCTTGCGCACGTTCTTGATGCCCAGCTTGTCGGAAAGCTCGGCAGCGTAGTTGGTCTCGTTGAAGTTCTTGTAATCGAAGCCGACAGAATACGTGGTGTCGGGCATGAGACAGGCGGCAATGTAGCTCGAGTCCACGCCGCCAGATAGAAATGAGCCCACCTTAACATCGGCGATTCGGTGCGCAGCGACGCTTTCGTGCACGACCTTGTCGCACTCGTCCACGTACTCCTCGAAGGTCTTGGAGTTGTCGTCGGTGAAGTCACAGCTCCAGTAACGCTTGATGTCCATGGTGTTGGTCGTCAGGTCATATGTAAAGCAATGCGCCGGGGCAAGCTTGAACACGCCCCTAAAGAAGGTCTCCTCCGTGGCGGGGAATTGCAGCGTCAGGTAGGGGCGCAGCGCGTCGTGGTTGACAGCCTTCTCAAACTTGGGATGGTCCAGGAAGCTCTTGATCTCGGAGCCAAACAGCAGCGAGCCATCGGATGCCTGGTAGTAATAAAACGGCTTGATACCAAAGATGTCACGAGCGCCAAAGAGCTTGTTCTTGTTCTGGTCGTGGATCACGAACGCGTACATGCCGCGTAGGCGGTTGACCAGGTCCTCGCCCCACTCCTCGTAACCGTGTACCAGGACCTCGGTATCGGCGTTGCAGTGGAAGGCGTAGCCGGCTGCCTCCAGCTCGGCGCGAAGCTCCTGGAAGTTGTAGATCTCTCCGTTGAAGACAATCGTGACCTTGCCGTCGTCGCTCGACATGGGCTGAGCTCCAGCTTCGGAAAGATCAAGAATCGAAAGACGACGGAAGCCAAGGGCAACGTTGTCGACGATATGCTGGCCGCCCATATCGGGGCCACGGTGGATGATGCGATTCATCATAGCCGTGAGAATCAGCTCACTCTGTTCATCTGTACCGGTAAAACCGACAAAACCGCACATGCAAGATCCTTTCTGCTGACGGCTCAGGTGTACTGCCGCAAGGATTGTGGCAGCTGATGTCAAATAATCTTTACTATCATGCCAATCTTTTGTTTCGTGATAGGGCATAAGCGCCGAGCGAACCGAAAAAACCACGTCCCGATCTTCAGACGAAGCGGCGGGACGTGGTTGCGAACGCTATGTTAAAGAACGGCACCCAGATTTCCTTGTTTTTACACGGGGTGAACACCGTTGCCATTTATTAGACCACGGCACAGTCCATGCAATTTTTTAGAAGGCTGCAGTGCGCGCAAGGTCAGGTGGCATATTAGGATGGTTGATAATACAGAATGTTTCATCGTTTCTGCCGCGGGACGCCTTCTGCCCTTTAAGGCTGAATTTAGCGAGAGAGGTCTTTGTATGTCGAGTCCGACACAAGAGAAGCTAACTCTGATGCGCTATATAGAGTTGCTCGAGGAAGATGACCTTGTTGTTTCCAGACTGAGCGCTTCGTGCGACCAGCGCATGGAGTTTGCGACTGATGACTCGCGCCAGGTGCGTCCGGGCACGTTGTTTGTCTGCAAGGGCCGCGCGTTTAAGCGCGAGTACCTGCTTTCGGCAATCGCCGATGGCGCCGTGGCCTACGTTTCCGAGGTCGATTACGATGTCGATGTTCCCGCGGTGATTGTGAGTGATATTCGTCGCACGCTCGCTGTGGTGGCAGATGCCTTTTATGGGCACCCGTCGGGTAAGGTGAAGGTCTGCGCCTTTACAGGCACCAAGGGCAAGTCGACCTGCAGCTTTTATCTGCGTGGCATTCTCGCCAACGAGGCCAAGCTTACTGGTTGTCATCGACCCGCTCTTAATACGGGCATTGAGTTCGACGACGGCATCGAGGCAGGCCCTTCCAAACTGACGACCCCCGAATCCTTCCTGCTGCAGTCTCGCATCGCGCATGCTGCGGAGGCGGGTGCCCCGTGGCTGGTTATGGAGGCATCGAGCCAGGGCCTCAAATACGAGCGCACAGGCAAGATCGCCTTTGAAGTCGGCGCCTTTACCAATATCGGCGAGGATCATATTTCGCCCATCGAGCATCCAACATTTGAGGACTACTTTGC
>CALKBB010000198.1 GCA_937989795.1 uncultured Collinsella sp.
GCTCGACATGTGCGAGCAGGCGGGCGGCCCTTCCGAGATTGCTGCGTGCATCTTGCAGGACCGCAGCCCCTCGTGCGGCGCGGGTCGCATCTACGACGGCACCTTTAGCGGTACACTCACCGCGGGCAACGGCGTTTTCGTCGATCTGTTGCTGCGTCACGGCTACCGCGTCATTCCGGCTAGCGAGTTCGACCCCAAATTACTTGAGCAATAAAAAACCACCACAAAGGTGCCTGTCCCCTTTGTGGTGGTTTTGGGCTTGGTCTAGAGCGTGTGGCCGTAGGCGTTGGCGGCCTTGATGGCGGCGGCGAACTTTTCGTCGGTGAAGGGCTCCGGGTTGCCCTGCTTCCACTCGTTGGTGGCGTGTGCGAACTCGCACAGGGCAGGGATATCGGCCTCGGAAAGGCCGACCTGCTCTAGCGTCACGGGCAGGCCCATCTGCTTGTTAAAGGCGGCATAGTGCTTAAGGTTCTCGGTGTCGCCCGTGTAGGCGAACAACACCAGCACGCCCAGGCTTACGACTTCGCCGTGCAGGTAGGTGCCCTCACGCGGAATGCTGCAGGCGGCGTTGTAGAACGCGTGCGCCACGCTCGAGTTGTAGTAGTAATCGTTCTGGTTGGTCAGGTTGGAGACGTAGCCCGTGTTGACCACGATGTCGAGCGCGATCTGCTTGACGGCCTCGCTCGACAGGTCCTGGCGCACGTCCTCAAGACCCTGGACGCCGTAGGTAAACAGCGGCTCGGAACAGGTGTGGGCAAGAGCCAGGCCAAGACCGGCGGTGTGCTCCAGGTTGCCGGCGCTCGTGGCGTACTCGACCTCGGGCTGTTTAGACAGGGCATCGCCCACGCCGGCCCAGAAGTACTCCGCCGGAGCTTCGGCGATAATCTTGGGGTTGATGAAGATATGCGCAGGTCGGTTGGGGTACGAATATCCCTCGAGCGAGCCGTCGTCGTTGTACACGACGGCAATGGCGGTCGCGGCCGAGCAGTTGGAGCAGATCGTCGGCACCGTAAAGACGATCTTCTTGAGCTCGATAGCTGCGGTCTTCACGGTGTCGAGCGCCTTGCCGCCGCCGCATGCGATAAGCACGTCGGCTTCCTGGCAGGCAGGGGAGTTTACGACCTTGGCGATATTTGCGCGCGTACTGTTGGTGCCGTAGACGCGCGTCTCCAGAATTTCGACGTCGGTACCCGCCAGCGCAGCTTCGATACCGGGAAGTGCTGCGGCCAGTGCCCGCTTGCCACCGGTGATCGCGACCTTCTTCGCGCCGTACTCGGCCAGCGCGCCGGGCAGCTCGTCAAAGCAATCCTCGCCAACGGTGTAGTCGCTCATTCCAATCGTGCGCATAGCAACCTTCTTTCGTTCGATAAAGTGCTTTCAGGTATTTTGCTCCAAGAGAAGGTCCACAGCCGCGAGAAATTTCGAACGTATAAAACCAGTGTTGAGGGTTTTTCGCCGGCGCGGAACGTGCTAGCATACTCCGCATAAGCGTTGATGAGGACGAGTAGTCGGCCGTCCGCATGCTACAGAGAGCGGGGAGCGCTGAGAACCCGTGCATGCGACCGATGAAAATCACCCCGGAGCTGCGGTCCCAACGGACGTGCCGCGCAGGCACGTCTTAGTAGATATCGCCGAGATGGTCGTCGATACAGGCCAGCCGAGTAACGGATGCGAGCGCGCGAATACGCGGGCGAGGGCATCTAAGCTGGGTGGTTAAACGAAGAGCTTTTGCGGGCGTACAGCTCGTTTTGTGGCGCTTCGTCCCAGCTTGTAGGGACGGGCGCTTTTTTGGTGCCCAACGGGCGTGTGCGCCCATGACATGAAAGGGGTACCGTGGCAAACGAGTACAAGCAGACGATGAATCTGCCCAAGACCGGTTTTCCCATGCGTGCCGGTCTTTCCAAGTCCGAGCCCAAGCGACTCAAGGACTGGCAGGACAACAAGGTCTACGAGCAAGTTCTAAAGAAGAACGAGGGTCACAAGAAGTTCGTGCTGCACGACGGCCCTCCGTACGCCAACGGCCCGATCCACATCGGCCACGCCATGAACAAGATCTCCAAGGACATGATTAACCGTTACTGGATGATGCAGGGCTATGAGGTTCCCTATGTCCCCGGTTGGGACTGCCACGGCCAGCCGATCGAGCACAAGGTCGAAGAGAAACTCGGCACCGAGAAGTTCAACCAGACCCCCACGGCCAAGATTCGCGAGCTCTGCAATGAGTTCGCTGTCGAGAACATCGAGCTCCAGAAGGCCGGCTTCCGTCGTCTGGGCGTGCTCGGCGACTGGGACAACCCCTACCTGACGCTCTATCACCAGCATGATGCCGCCGATATCGAGGTCTTCAAGGCCATGTTCGATAAGGGCATGATCTATCGCGGCCACAAGCCGGTTCACTGGTGCAAGCACTGCCACACCGCGCTTGCCGAGGCCGAAATCGAGTACTCCGACGAGACGAGCCCGTCCATCTTCGTTCGTTTTGAGATGACCTCTAAGCCCGCCGGCCTCGAGAACTTCGACGGCCCGGTCGACTTTATCATCTGGACGACCACCCCTTGGACCATCCCCTCCGACCAGGCCGTTTCCCTTAAGCCCGGTGCCGCCTATGTCGCCGTTGAGCACGATGGCCGTGCCGAGGTCATGCTTGAGGACCTGGCTCCCAAATGCTGCGAGGAGTTTGGCTGGGAGTACACCCCGGTCTTGGTCGACGGCAGGCCCTATGTGGTTCCCGCCGAGACCTTCCACCACATCCACTACAAGCAGCCGATCTTTGACGGTGTTGAGGGCGTGGCGCTGCTGGCCGATTACGTCGGTGTCGACGATGGTACCGGTATCGTCCACAACTCGCCCGGTCATGGCGTCGACGACTACTTTGCCTGCCTCAAGGAGGGCATCACCGACATCTGCATGCCGGTCGATGACGACGGTAAGTTCTACACCGGCGAGGAGTTTGGTACCGGTGGCCCCTTCAGCGGTATGGATACCGATGAGGCCAACCCGCACATCATCGAGTTCCTGCGCGAGCGCGGCACCCTTGTCCTCGAGAAGAAGATCACGCACAGCTATCCGCACTGCTGGCGCTGCAAGCACCCGGTGCTCTTCCGTGCTACCGACCAGTGGTTTGTCTCGATGGACAAGACCGGCTTGCGTGAGCAGGCTGGCAAGGAGGTCCGCGAGAACGTCAAGTGGTATCCGACCCATGCCGCCAACCGCATTGGCGCCATGGTCGAGCAGCGTCCCGACTGGTGCATCAGCCGCCAGCGCAACTGGGGTGTGCCTATCCCCAGCTACTCCTGCGCCGACTGCGGCGAGAAGGTCATGAACGACGCCACGCTCGACGCCGTCATCAAGCTCTTCCACGAGAAGGGCTCCGACGCCTGGTTTACCGACGCTCCCGAGAGCTACCTGGGTGAGGCCTGCGTCTGCCCCAAGTGCGGTGGCCATCACCTCAAGGCCGATAAGGACATCCTCGACGTGTGGTGGGACTCCGGCGTCTCCTGGAAGGCCGTCTGCGAGTATCGCCCCGAGCTTGAGTACCCGGCGGACGTGTATCTCGAGGGCTCCGACCAGCATCGTGGTTGGTTCCAGAGCTCGCTGCTCACCTCGGTGGGTGCCAACGGCCACGCTCCGTACAAGGCGGTCGTCTCGCAGGGCTTCACGCTCGACGGCCAGGGTCGCAAGATGTCCAAGTCGCTCGGCAACGTCATCGACCCCAATAAGGTCTGCGACGAGATGGGCGCCGACATCATCCGTCTGTGGGTCGCCTCGGTCGACACCAGCTCCGACGTCTCCATCGACCACGAGATCCTTGCCCGTACGTCCGATGCCTACCGTCGTTTCCGCAACACGCTGCGCTTCCTGCTCTCCGAGCTCGAGGGTCAGTTTGAGCCCGAGACCGACGGCGTCGCCTTTGCCGACCTGTTGCCGCTCGACAAGCTCATGGTTGCCCGCCTGACCCAGGTCCAGGCCGAGGTCGACGACGCTTACTCCTGCTACGAGTTCCCGCGCGCCTACCGTGCGCTTTACGACTTTGTGGTTACCGAGCTTTCCAACGTGTACCTCGACGCCCTGAAGGATCGTCTGTACTGCGAGAAGCCCGGCTCGCTCGAGCGCCGCAGCGCTCAGACCGTGCTCGCCGAGCTCTTCTCGATGCTCATGCGCGATCTGCAGCCGATCCTGTCCTACACCGTCGACGAGGCCATGGCCTATGCGCCCGCCGGCTGCGTCGATCACCAGAAGTACGCCGCGCTGCTCGATTGGTACAAGTCGCCTATCACGGTCGACGAGGCCAATGAGTTTGAGGGCGTGCTCGAGGCTTCGCTCGAGCTCCGTAGCGCCGTGACCAAGGCCCTTGAGGATGCCCGTTCTGCCGGCACCTTCACCAAGAGCCAGCAGGTTCGCGTCAAGGCGGTCGTTCCCGCCGAGATGTATGCGCTGTTGACCGGCGACAAAGCCGTCGACCTCGCCGAGTTCTACATCGTCTCCGATGTTGAGCTGACCCATGGCGAGGAGCTTTCTGTTGCTATTGAGGCTGCCGAGGGCGAGTGCTGCGACCGTTGCTGGAACTATCGCACCACTGTCGGCGAGTACAACGGCCACGCGCATATCTGCAAGCGCTGCGCTGACGCTTTGTAGGTTACGGCGTTCGTAGAACGCCGTAACCTACCGACGCTGCGCGGGCCGCATTTGGACAATCTGACGTTCAATTTCAAGGGCGCGACCGAAAGGTCAGCGCCCTTTCATTTCAC
>CALKBB010000199.1 GCA_937989795.1 uncultured Collinsella sp.
CACCCCGGGGCGGTCAACGAGGCCGACGTGCCCAACGTCGCCGCGCACGGCCTCGGCGGCAGGGCGCCGCGCACCCATATATGCAGCGACCTGACCTACGTGCGCGTCGGGGCCTCGTGGAACTACGTCTGCCTGCTCGTCGACCCCTGCAACGGGGAGATCGTCGGCCACTCCGCCGGGCCCGGGAAGGACGCCCGGCCGGTCAAGTCGGCGTTCGCGACGCTCTCCTTCCCCATCTCGGACATCGAGGCGTTCCACACGGACCGCGGCAGCGAGCTCGACAACGCCGGGATCGACCCGATGCTCGAGGCCTTCGGCATAGAGAGGTCGCCGTCGGCCAAGGGCCGCCCCTACGACAACGCCGTCGACGAGTCGACCAACAGGATACCGAGGGCCGAGCTCGTCCACCGCGAGACGTTCGGCACGACGCGCGAGCTACGGGCCAAGCTCTCGGACTACGCGCACCGGTACGACAACTTCAGGATCCACTCGACGCTGGGCTACATGTCGCCGATCGAGTTCAGGGAAGCGGGGCTGTCCCTCCCGGAATCGTCCAAATAGATGTTGCCAATCCAGGCTGCAGCCCGGACAACTCGGCCTGCGAGGGCTTCTTCGGGCGCCTCAAGAACGAGTTCTTCCGCTACAGGGACTGGGAGGGCGTGACGGCCGGGGAGTTCATGGGGAGGCTCGAGGCCTACCTAGTGTACTATCGGGATGGGCGCATCAAGAAGTCCCTCGGGTGGCTGAGCCCGATGGAGTACCGCAGGAAGCTTGGATACGCCTAGGCGCGGTCCAAGAAATCGTCCGCACCCCCATTTACAGCCAAGTCGTCGGTTCCAAATATACCGAAGCCTTAATCGCCATCGACAATATCGCTCACAATACGAAGGTATGAGCTGAAGAACACTTCCATTGTGTATTTCTGCGCGAACAGTCTCCTTTGAGCGTCTTCGAGCTCATACACTGCCGCCATCGGAATAGCCCTTATCTCAGACAGTCGATTAACAAAATTCTCTTCTGTTTCATACAGATAGATTCCAGCATCTTCTTGATTCGCGAAACCTTTGTTTCCGCCTGTGGCACTAATAAGACACACCTTGCCAATTGACAAGGTCTGGAGAAGAGCTAAATCGAAATACGTCTCTTTATTAGGTAAAACAAAGAGATCCGACGCAGCAACGTATGAGTGCGGGTCATCCGTCCAACCTATCTCGATCCAGCGCTCTGACCGAGGTGCCGGTATAGCATCGCTAAGCTTTCCGCAGCAAACTACATACACATCGCCAAAGCGACGGAAAACCTCGGCAAGGAAATCGTATCCTTTCATTTCGTTATGTCTGCCCGTGAACGAAATCACGAAGGCATCGTCAGGTATACCGAGCGATCGTCTAACTTCCTCGCGCGTCCTCTTGGGGACCGCCTTCAATGTGCCCGTCTCCAGATACCTTAAAGATAGCGTATCTCTGACGCTGGGATACTTGTCCCACGTATGATAATAGGGTTCTTCGGCGCCTGGACTCGGAAAGATAACCGCATCCGCCCTTGAAAATGCAAACTCATCCATGTGCTCACAGCTATCAATCAACGGCTTGTTCCGCTCGTATATGCCATGTGCGATACAGTCGTCTATGACCTCACGATAGGAAACGCAGGGCGAGTGGGAGGTCAGTATCACCTTGCCGTGATAGTTTTCAAGGGCTGCCTTGCAGGAAAAAAGATCCCTTGTTGTGTGGAAATGGACCGCATCGTAATCGCTAAAATCTCGAAATGATCCATTCGAACTGCAACGGAACGCATACAGAATATCATTGATGGTGGATTTCTCGTAGTCCCCCTCTCCTTTAATGTTTCGTGCGACCAGCCTCGAAATAGTGGGCGACAACTTCTTCAGAATATCCATCGCCCTGCGACGCTTAGAGGGTCCAAGGGACCAGATTGTGTCGTCACCCCGCCGCTTTGCTTCGCATGCAATGTTGTATACATAACCCGACGGTCCGCCAGAAGGCGATAGCGTCTGCTCGTATGCGTATTCCAAAACCTTCATCTAGTGCTCTTTTCTATATTTCGATGAAACTACACTCATAATTCGTACTGCAACACCGTTGCGCAATAAGACCAACGCGATGCCATAAACAGCGACCCCCACAATCAATGAAAGTAAGAAAGATACAACCAGAGGAAGGCCCGAATGTTGAACGCAGATAATCACGATGGTCATTACGAAAGTAGCAAGGATGGTCGTGCTGACGAAATGAGCACCTGGCCGAATTTTCACCCTTTTGCAACAGACGATTAGCAGGGGCAAGTTAAGGAGAAATTCAGAGGTTGCAGAAGCGAAAGCAGCTCCGATTTCAGCATGGGCTGGAATCAGCAATGCATTAAGGGAGAGATTAACAGCAACGCCAATCATTCTGCTCGGGATAAACCATCTTTCGAGACCCATCGCAAGAAGGGCCTGGTAGCAAAGTAAGTCGCCAACGCCCTTAATAAGCAGCATTGGCGAGAGAATATGAACCGTCGCGGCCGAAGGGAGGAACGCCTCACCGAACAATACCGCAATGCCTTCTTCAGCGACCAGGTTCAAGCCCACAAACAGGGGAATCCCAACCACTAGAAGTATCCGCGTCCCCTTATTTATAAGCTCTGCAAAAGAGCTTCGATCCTCCTGATACAGCCTGCTCAGTCGCGGCAGAAAGACAGTAGTAACAGCAACAAGCAATTGAAGCGCGATCATAACGATCTTTTGGCCGTTACTGTAAAAACCAGTCGCATCGCTCAGACCAAGTGCGCCCAACATCGTAATATCGATTCTTGCATATAGCTCTGAGGCTATGCTCGCTGCGAATATGACGGCAATAGCCTTTAAATGCCTCAAAGGCCTGATTCCAATAAACGAGAAGGAGACATATTTGCCCGCTTTAATCACGTTGAGCAAGTAGTTTCCAGCCGTTCCCAGACAAAGTATGACGGCATAGACATTGATGTCCCCGACCTGTTTTACGAATATAAACATCGCCATGAATGCAATAAACTTAGTTGCGGCGTTTCGGACGGCGATGAATACATAATTTTCCATGCCTTGGTAAAGCCAGTCGAAATTAAACATGTTCAAGAGAATCAGCAATCCAAAAATGAGATGTAGGGCAAGCTCTGAATCGCTGAAACAAGTAAGACACAGCAGCAGATATAGAATGCTCGCCGCCAGAGTCATAAACCCGTTCAAAACAAACAACTCGCTAAAAATCCTGCTTCGGTTTCGCTCATTCGATGCTCGGGCTATCTCTCTGACACCATAAGCAGGTATGCCGAGTGAAGCAATCAACACGAAATATGAAGCAATATTTTGTGCGAAAGCAATATTCCCGACACCCGAAGGCAACAGGACTCGGGAGATATACATTGACGTGACAAGCGGGAAGAGCACGTTCAACAGCTGATACGCGACATTAAATATCGCATTTGTAGATAATGATTTTCTATCGCTCAATTTCATAAACTCCAGGTTATTAATTGTGAGACTGCACAAACCGATAACGCCTCAATGAGTAGCACCGAAAAATCCCTAAAATACGCTCCAGTCGTAACCGTGCGTGAGGAGGACAGCCCCTTCTATGACCGAAACGTTCTCTCCAATCTCAATCATCCAAGGGCGCGATTTGTCAATATCGCAAGATTACGGCGAATAAATGACCGAAACCCCACCTATAAGCATTCCTAAAGAACACAATTGGGTCATATAAGTAGAGGGACTCACCTTCGATCCGTCTGCGATTTATTTTTCCATCATTTATTCCTCATCCACCCTCTAGCAACTGAAAGGCCCGGACACAGCAGAAGCGATTA
>CALKBB010000200.1 GCA_937989795.1 uncultured Collinsella sp.
CGTACCCGTGTGGACAAAGGGCCTGTGAGGGGGCGGCTTTCCTGCGAATCGGTGGGGCGTCCCGTTCTCCGGGTGACTGCGGCCTGATACGGACAGAGCTGTAACTTTTCAGGTTACAGCTCTGTCCTTTAATGGGAGCGGGGATCAGTCCGTCAGCGTCAGTTTCACCTTTTTGTCCTTTACGAGGATGAAGTAGTCGCCCGGTTCGAGGAACCGGTTGCCGTTGCCGTCCGTGAAACTCAAATCCTTTTCGGGGTCGATCTCGAACCGGAACGTGCGGGTCTCGCCGCGGCGGATCGGCTGTTTCTCGAAGTGTTTCAACTCCCTGACGGGGCGTGAGATGCGGCACACAGGGTCCGATATGAACCAGTGAACCGTCTCGGCGCCGTCCATGTCGCCCGTGTTGGTCACGGAGACCTCGACCGTCACCTTTTCCCCGCGGCGCAGCGTGGTTGCCGACGGGCGCAGGTCGCCGTATTCGAACGTCGTATAGCTCAGTCCGTAGCCGAACGGGTACATCGGTTCGGTGCCCGCCCGATCGTATCCTCTGTATCCAACGAAGACGCCTTCGTCCCCGCTTACCTCATTCGCTCCGCACGCCTGCGCACGGGCGATGTCATCGAGGGTTCGCTGCGCCCCTCGCGCGGCGGCGACAAGCGAGCCGGCCTCGCCAAGATCACGACCGTTAACGGCATGGATCCCGAGCAGATCCGCAACCGCCCCAAGTTCGGCGACCTTACCCCGGTCTATCCCAACGAGCCGCTGCGTTTGGAGCACGGCAAGGACTCCATTACCGGTCGCGCTATCGATATCGTGTCACCGATCGGCAAGGGCCAGCGTGGCCTGATCGTGTCGCCGCCCAAGGCCGGCAAGACAACGATCCTTAAGAAGATCTGCCAGTCCATCTCGATCAACAACCCCGAGGTGCACCTCATCTGCCTACTCGTCGACGAGCGCCCCGAAGAGGTCACCGATATGCAGCGCTCCATCAAGGGCGAGGTCGTGGCCTCGACCTTCGATATGCCTGCCGAGAACCACACCCGCGTGGCCGAGCTCGTCATCGAACGCGCCAAGCGCATTGTGGAGCTGGGCGGCGATGTCGTGGTGGTGCTCGACTCCATCACGCGTCTTGCCCGCGCCTACAACCTGGCGGCACCCGCCTCGGGTCGTATCCTTTCGGGCGGCGTCGATTCGGCAGCTCTCTATCCGCCCAAGCGTTTCCTGGGTGCAGCCCGCAATATCGAAAACGGCGGCTCGCTCACCATCCTCGCCTCCGCCCTTATCGACACCGGCTCCAAGATGGATGAGGTCATCTTTGAGGAGTTCAAGGGCACCGGCAACATGGAGCTCAAGCTCGACCGCGATCTTGCCGATCGCCGCATCTTCCCGGCCATCGACCCCGTTGCCTCCGGTACGCGCAACGAGGACCTGCTGGTCGACGAGCAGATGCGCCCGTTTGTCTTCGGCCTGCGTCGCATTCTCGCCGGTATGAACAACACCGAGCGCGCGGCGGCGTCGTTTATTAAGGGTCTTAAGGGCACCAACACCAACCAGGAGTTCCTGGTGCGTTCGGCCAAAAAGCACAGCGACTACGAGCAGACGTTTTAGACCAAAAGCCGCACGCTATATCGCCATAAGAACGGGCAATCGGGCCGGGGTTTATGCCCCGGCCCTTTCTTTACGGCGCCACTCGGCAACATTTTTTGACCTTATGACCGACAAGCAGCAGTTTTCGAGCCATAATCCTGCCTCATCGCTTGCAATCGGAGGGTCGGTTTCGCATAATAACTTTTAAGCTTCGCGACGGAAAACGCAGATGAAACGAACTATATACCGTTGCTTTGGGACGCATGTCCCGCTTCATCTTCTCTCGCGCAGCCAACTGAATGATGCGATTTGGGTGCTGGAAGATGGGGAGAGCTCATGGCTTCTTCTGATGCAACACAACGAGCAGTCCTTGCCGGACTTTCCTCCGGGATCGGCCTTGCCGCCCCCGTGGTGATGTATGCCGCGACGTTGCCGTTCTCGTCGGTCAACGAGACGGTTGTCGCGGGCGCGGTTCCCTTCGCCGTTGGTGCGGTGGCGGGCGTGGGCATCTACGCAGCCTCGCTGGGCATCTCCGAGTATCGTGCCGAGCACGATGGCCGCCTGTTTGAGCCCGATGCCGTGGGCGGCGCCGCTCAGTTTGGCCGGACCCACAACGAGTTCAAGACCGCCTCGATTCCCGCACAGCAGCAGGGGGCGGCGCCTCAGCCTGCGGCTCCGGCTGATCAGGCCAATGCCGCACAGCCTTCTTCCGCATTTCTCTCCGGCCTGACCGGTGCGTTCCAGCGCCGTCACGCCGACGATGGCGTTCCCACCATCGCGCGCGCGGCTAACGCCATGGATGAGGCCGAGGCCTGGTCTATGATCGACAGCATGCTCGATGACGATTCCCCGGTCAGCTGCGATCCCGTGCGTTCGCGCGATGTCTACCAGGTCGCAATCGATGAGCTCACCAACGGTGGAAAGACCGGTTCTTACAATCGCGATGACATTGCCGCTGCCGCACGCGCCGTCTCGGGCTCTCACGCCGCCCCTGCGGGTAGTACCGCAGCCTTCGTGGCGCTTGTGGCCAACGCCGCCAACAATGCCGCCTATAGCGGCGCGTCGTCGGCTGCGTACGCCTCTGCCGCGTCGGCTGCTTCGGCCGGCCAACAGAGCGCAGCTCAGGCGGCTCCTGTCGCCGACCCCTTTGCCGATGAGCCCCTGGCTGTCGACGAGGAGACCATTGCCGCTCGCCGAGCTGCCGAAAGCTCGCTTTGGGGCGTTTCGGCCCAAATGCAGGCCGCGGAGGCGGCGCCGTACAACGCCAAGCTCGCCAGCATGCCCATCATTTCCGATGCCAAGGGTGTGGACCTCGCCGATCTGGACGAGCCCGCCGCCATCACTGCCTCTATCGATGCCCAGGATCGCGCGGATACCGACAGTCTCCCCGATGCCTCCCTCGAGGAAGATGTCCCCATGGCCGATTATTCGGGCCACGAGGACATGTGGGCCGCCGCTATGGCGATCATGGCCGAGGCTGCCGAGCCCGCCCCCGTGGCGGTGCCTGCGCCTGCAGCCTCACCTGTGTCGGCTGCTCCCGTCTATGTCGGCCGCCACAGTTCCGTGCTTCCCGAGGATACCGCGCGTATCTCGCGCGAGGGTATCGAGCGCGCCGAGGCTATCGCTGCCGGCGTTATGGAAAACCGTCGTCATGAGCGCGTCAATCAGATTCTCGAGGAAGAAATCAACCGTCTGCAGTCTGCGGCCGTCAAGCGCACGGGTCGTGCCTATCTGAGCGTTATCGAGGGCGGTACCGCCAGCTTTACGCCGCTGCGCGCGGAGGCATAATTGCCGCATGGTTAAGGTCGATCGAAAATGGGCGCTTGCCGCCTGCGCCATGGTGCTCGTCATTTGGGGCAATTCGCTGGTTCCCGGTACGGGCTCTGGTTCGTTGAGCCTGTCGATTATGGAATCCATTCGCGGCTTTTTGCAGACCCTGGGGCTTCCATACGAGTGGGTGACCAACTTCGTCGTGCGCAAGTGCGCTCATTTTACCGAGTACATGGTGCTTGGCATCTTGGCGACGCACGCCTTTGACCTCGAAGGCCGGCGTACGTTTGATGTGTTGCTGCCCACGGCGGTGTTCTTGCTGCTTGTCCCCTCTATCGACGAGACGATCCAGCTATTTGTGCCCGGTCGCGCCGGCATGATTACCGATGTGATGATCGACTGCTGCGGGGCGACGACAGGCGTCGTACTCCGATATCTCTTACGGTCGCTGATGTACACCAAAAAGGCCGCCTAGGACGTTTTGCTTGGTCCTAGGCGGCCTTGTGCGTTTGAGGGCCTCTGCGGGGCGTGACGGCGTTTTCCGGGCGTTTTGCGAGTTTGGCTACGCTGCGCCCCGCTGATGTGTCCTTTACTGGAGCGCCTGGGCGCCAAGGGCCAGACAACCCATGATGCCCTGCTTGCCCTCAAGGCTGTTATTGACAATGTAGGTTTCGATGTCGTTGACCTCGGGCGTGACGATATAGCCGTTGAGCATCTCGGCGCACTTTTTGCGTGCGAGCGGCACGATGGGGGTGTGGTCGGCCACGCCGCCGCCGATGATGATCTTTTGCGGCGCGTAGCACAGCGTGTAGGTCATGAGCGCCTGTGCCAGGTAGCCTGCGAGCAGGTCCATGGCCTCCGGATCTTCGGCCATGTCTCCGGCGCTCTTGCCATTCCAGCGCTTTTTAACGCCGGGGCCGGCGATGAGGCCCTCGAGGCAGTTGTCGTGGAAGGGGCAGGCGCTATGCTCGCCGATGGTGTCGCGCGGATCGCGCGTGACCAGGATATGGCCGGCTTCGGGATGCATCATACCGTGCACGAGCTGGCCGCCCGAGAGCACGCCGGCGCCCACGCCGGTGCCGATGGTCAGGTAGACCACGTCGGTGAGGCCCTGGGCGCAACCGAAGGTGACCTCGCCCAAGCAGGCGACGTTGACGTCGGTGTCGTAGCCACAGGGAATATTGAGCTCGTTTTGAATGGTGCCCAGCAGATCAAAGTAGCGCCATGCCGTTTTGGGCGTCTCCAGGATCTTGCCGTATTGGGGCGAGGCAGGGTTGACTGCCGTGGGGCCAAAGGCGCCAATGCCCAGCGCGGCGATGCCCTTGTCGGCAAACCATGCGTTGACGGCCTCAACGGTCTCCTGCGGGGTCGTGGTCGCGATCTGCTCGCGCTCTAGGACCGTACCGTCCGCATAGCCCGTGGCGCAGACCATCTTGGTGCCGCCAGCCTCGAGCGCTCCGATAAGCTGCTGCTCTGCCATAGTATTCCTCTCTCTGGGACGAGTTGCTCCGTGACTAAAGTATAGAGCTCTAAACCATTTAAGAAAGCGCTATAAAAAGAAGCCTCGCAACGCGGCGGGCGGTGCGAGGCTTCTTTGGTTGCTTTAGTTGCTGGGCCGTCCTTACCCGCGCGGCTTGATTTTATCACGTAGCGATTTGAGGTTCTCCAGCGCCGCGTTAAGTGTCTCGTCTCGCTTGGCAAAGTGGAAACGAATCAGATGGTTGACGGGCTCGCGGAAGAAGCTCGAGCCGGGTACGGCGCCCACGCCCACCTTAGACGCGAGGTCCTCGCAGAATTTGAGGTCGCTATCATATCCAAACTCAGAGATGTCCATCATGACGTAGTAGGCGCCCTGTGGCACGTTGTGCTCAAGACCGAGACTGTCGAGCCCCTGGCAGAACAGGTCGCGCTTGGCGGTATAGTGGTCAAGGACCTCATCGTAATAGCTGTCGTCGAAGTTGAGGGCGGTGACGACGGCTTCCTGCAGGGGAGCGGCGGCACCCACGGTGAGAAAGTCGTGGACCTTCTTGATGCGCTCGGTGATCTGGGTCGGGGCAATGGTGTAGCCCAGACGCCAGCCGGTGATGGAGTACGTCTTAGACAGCGAGCTGCAGCTGATAGTGCGCTCGAACATGCCGGGCAGCGTGGCCATATAGACGTGCTCGTGGGGCGCGTAGACGATGTGCTCGTACACCTCGTCGGTGATGCAGTAGGCGTCGTGCTTTTTGCAGAGGTCGGCGATAAAGGTGAGCTCCTCGCGCGTAAAGACCTTGCCGCAAGGGTTGGAAGGGTTGCACAGGACAATCGCCTTGGGATCGTTATCACGGAAGGCCGCCTCGAGGACCTCGCGATCGAATTCGAACGTGGGCGGGTTGAGCGGCACGTAGATGGGCTCGGCACCTGAGAGGATGGTATCGGCGCCGTAGTTCTCGTAGAACGGCGAGAAGATGACGACCTTGTCTCCGGGGTTCGTAACCGTCATCATGGCGGCCATCATGGCCTCGGTGGAGCCGCAGGTGACTACGATATTCTCGTTGGGGTTCACCGGCATGCCCATAAAGTGCTCCTGTTTGGCAGCGAGCGCCTCGCGCATGGCCTGGGAGCCCCAGGTGATGGAGTACTGGTGATAGAGCGGCTTGGGGTCGGCGGCGATGGTGCTCAGGCTGTTGAGCAGCTGCGCCGGGGGATCGAAGTCAGGGAAACCCTGCGAGAGGTTGACGGCACCGTACTTATTGGAGATGCGTGTCATGCGGCGGATGACCGAATCGGTGAATGATGCCGTGCGATTGGAGAGTTCTTTCATGACGGTCCTTTCGAGGGTTTGCAG
>CALKBB010000201.1 GCA_937989795.1 uncultured Collinsella sp.
GACGACGGCGCTTGGGCATCGACGTGCCGGCAAGACGGTCGGCGCTCGACAGGCCATCGCCCACGTCGACGCCGTTCTCGCGATCGAGCTCCATGAGCGCCAGGCGCATCTCGGGCGACTCGATGCGCTCGAGCACGTCGCGCGTCACGCGGTCGGGGCGGCAGTTGCAGCCCTGCTCGGCGGCCTTCTTTTTGCAGCCCTCCGAGCACGTCATATCGGCCAGGTTGACCTTAAAGACTTTGCCGTTCTCCAGGCGCAGCACCAGCTGCTCACGCGGCGTGTCATACTCCTGGATACGCGCCTTGCCAAGCGGCGTATCGATGAGCGTCTTCTTTTTGGGCGCACGGCTCTTAAAGTCCTTGTAGGCCTCGAACTCATAACGCAGGCAGCACATCAGGCGGCCGCAAACGCCGCTGATTTTGGACGAGTTGAGCGGTAGGTCCTGCTCTTTTGCCATGCGAATCGAGACGGGCTCAAACTGTCCGCCAAAGCGCGTGCAGCAGAGCTCCTGTCCGCACTGGGCATAGCCGCCCACCAGGCGGGTCTCGTCGCGCACGCCGATCTGGCGCATGTCGACGCGAATGTGCAGCGTCGAGGACAGATCCTTGACGAGCTGGCGAAAATCGACGCGCTCCTCGGCCGCAAAGTAGAACACGGCCTTCTCGCCGCCAAACAGGTACTCGACGCCCACCGGTTTCATCTCGAGGTCGAGCTCCTTGACCAGGCGGCGGAAGTCGACCATGGCCTCGTCGCCCTGGATGGCCAGGTCGTCGGCAAGCTGCAGGTCGATGTCGCTCGCCACGCGTAGCACGGGCTTGAGCGGCTGACCGATCTCGTCTTGCGGCACCTCAAAGGGATCGGCCGTGACCAGGCCGATCTCGGTTCCGCGCTCGGTGGAGCAAATGGCATAATCGGCCTCGAGGATATCCAAATCCTGCGGATCGAACCACAGGTCGCGCGAGGCATAGGTAAACTTAACGGGTACGACTAACGGCATTTCAGTGCCTTCCTGATATCGAACAGCATGACCTCGATGGCCAGCTGGGGAGTAACGTTTCTGGCGATGTTGCGCTCGGCGGTCGCGACTGCCTCGAGCGCCCGCGTGGCACCCGCAACATTGGTCGCGGCGGCAAGCCGCCCGATCGTGTCGCGCACGTCCTCGTTCACTACGTCGGCCGCCTCGTCCTGAAGCGTCAGCAGCACGTCGCGCATGAGCGTCCGCGCACTCGCCAGCGCTTCCATGATACCCGAACGCTCGCGCGCGTTGAGTTCGCGCTTGTTGCGGTCCTCAAGCTGCTTCAATGCTCCACGCGACAGGTAATCGGCGTTTTGCTCGAGCACCTTTTCCTGCGTGGACTTGACCTCGGCGAGCGGCGCCTTAACGGCGACGATGAGCGACTTGGCGCGGCTGAGCACGTCGGCCTCGTCGGCGGCGATGAGCGAATCGATGGCGCGAACCATCTGACGGCGGGCGTCCTGGCGCTCGGCGCTCTTGAGGAACTCGATGCCACGCGTGGGGCTTCCCGCCACGGCGACGGCCATGCGGCAACGCGCAGGGTCCTGACCGGTGGCACGGCTCACGGCCTGCGCGGCGACGGCGGGCGACACCAGCCGAAACGGCACGCACTGGCAGCGGCTCACGATGGTGGGCAGCATCACGTCTGCCGAGGTGCCCAGCAAGATGAACATAACGCCCTCGGGCGGCTCCTCGAGCGTTTTGAGCAGCGCGTTGGCGGTGTTGGCGCGCAGCTGCTCGGCACGGTCGATGATGTAGACCTTGGCCTTGGCGCGGATGGGCGCCAGCGGCACGTCGTCGAGCAGCTCGCGGGTCTGGGCGATGAGGTAGCCCGTGGCGCTCTCGGGCGTGTAATAGTGCACGTCGGGGTGCGTATGCCGCGCAACGCGCACGCAGCTATCGCATGAGCCGCAGCCATCCTGCTCGCACAGGAAGGCCTGGGCGAGCGCCCACGCGGCGTCGAGCTTGCCCGCGCCGGGCGCGCCCAAAAACAGGTAGGCGTGCGATGCACGACCGCTGGCGACGGCATTGGTCAAAAAGTCGCGCACGCGTTCCTGAGTGTCAAGCTTGACCAGCAGGCTTGCCTGAGCGGGGGCCATGTTACTCGGCCTCCTTGGCAAGCGCGGCGGCGACGGCATCCTGGGAAATGTCGAGGCCGTAGGCGCGAACCTGCTCGACCGTCTGTGCGAATACGTCCTCGGTGGACGCGGTCGCGTCGATGAGCTTTACGCGGTTTGGTTCCTCGGCGGCGATGGCGCAAAATCCCTGGTAGACACGCTCTTGGAAGGCCATGCCCTTAGCCTCCATGCGATCTGCCGCGCCACGGGCTGCCATGCGCAGCGCCGCCTGCTCGGGCGTGATGTGATAGACGAGCGTGAGCGCCGGGTGCGTCCCCGCGACGGCCAGGTTGTTGGCATCGCGCACTATCTGGCGATCGAGGCCATCGGCAAACGCCTGATAGCAAGTTGTGGAATCGTAGAAGCGGTCGCACAGGACCACCTTGCCGGCAGCAAGGGCAGGCGCGATGACCTCGTGCACCAACTGGGCGCGCGCGGCCTCGTAGAGCAACAACTCGCAGGTGTCGCCCATCGCCGTATTGGCGGGGTCGAGCAGCAGAGCACGGATCTTTTCGCTGATGGCGGTACCGCCCGGCTCGCGCAGGGTCACAACCTGGTAGCCGGCAAGGTCGAGCGCACGGGCAAGCAGGCGCGCCTGCGTAGATTTACCGGCGCCATCGACACCCTCGAGCGTAATGAAGCTATGTTGAGCGGGCTCAAAAGCCATGGGCGCAGCCCCTTCCTACAAGGCGCGTAAATGCGAGTTATAGCAACCAAGCCATGATACCCCAGGGGCAGGCGCGTCCCAAATCCAACCTAGCCATCGAGGCATCCCCGAAGTTGCGGTGAAATAGGGGCTGATTAAAGCTCCGAGACCGCCAAACAGTCCCTATTTCACCGCAACTTATGATGGGGAATTTTGGACGCTGGGTATAATCGTCGTATTGCATTGAAATGTGGCGAAAGGAGTGGCAATGTCTCAGTATTGCGCCTCGTGCGGCAAGCTTCTTGCAGATAATGCCAAGTTCTGCACCTCGTGCGGTGCACCTGTTGAGCAAACAACCGCGAGCGATAGCCAGCCCGCTTTTGAGCAGACCGGCTCCCTTGATACGCCGCAAGTCAAGGCGGACGACCCCCTCGCCTATCGCCCCGACCCCGCCGCAGGCCCCGCGGCCGTCGAGACCACGCAGCGCATACCCGTCGCGAGCGACTCGCCCCAACAGCAGCCGGCTCCCGCATACGCGCCCGCTTCGCCACAGACCCCCGCTCCCAAAAAGAGCGGCACCGGGCCGCTTATCGCCGTTATCGTTGTGCTGGTGGCGATCATCATCGCCCTGGTCGTTTTCTTTGTGATCAAGCCTTTCGACAACGCCGCCACGCAGACGTCTGCCGAGGTAGCTAAGCTGCACCATGACGTCGACGACGATGACCTAAAGCCTCTCGGCGATCCCAACAGCCTGTACGACGATGATGACGATGACGACGAGGATGGCGGCGAAGCAACGCTCTCCGAGCAGAATCTCTACCGCCGACTGAGCGAATACTACGACTTGCTCGAAGACCTCGACAGCTACGTCCGTGGCTGCGCGCAGAACTTCAACGGCAGCTATCTGGAAGAGGATCGAACCACCCGTCAAAATCTCGCCGACGTCGCCGAGCGCACGGAGGACACCATCGAGCAGTATTACGACATCGTCGAGGACCTAGACGTTCCGACGAGCTCCAAGAACTACAGCTCCTGGAAGGACATCATCGCCCTGTACGACGACCTGGATCACCGCATTGACGCAATCTGTGATGCCTGGGAGATCAGCCTGAAATACGCCAAGCCTGCGGACCACAAGAATGAGATCGTGGCGCCGCTGTCGCGCGACAACGTGGCGGGCACCAATGACAATAAGTACCGCCTAGACTTTGAGGAGCGCTATCCCGGCGCCAAGCCTGTCGAGGTGAACTAGTCGCATGCGACGGTCTTAATCGACTAGTCATTCAAGAACGTCCCCAATGACTACGCAAAAAACGAGCGAGGATCATGGGACCCTCGCTCGTTTTTGTTTTGGGCTATGTTTCGGCTGCGCCGCTACTTGTCGGCGGCCGCCTTCTTGGTGGTCGTCTTTTTCGCGGCAGTCTTCTTGGCAGTCGTCTTCTTGGCAGCAGTCTTCTTTGCCGCCGTCGTCTTCTTGGCCGCGGTCGTCTTCTTCGCCGTGCTCGCCTTGGTCGTGGTCTTGCGGCCGCGGGCGGGCTTCTTCTCCTTGGTCGGGCAGTCCATGTTCACGCAGATGCGCCACGGGCCGCGCGCCGTGTTGACCACCACGATGGGGGCGCCGCACTCGGGGCAAGTCTCACCCGTCGCCTCGAGCTTGCCGCGCGCCGGCAGAGGATAGCTCACGCCGCAGTCATCGTAGTTGGTGCAGCGGATAAAGCGCTTGCCGCTCTTCTCGCTCTTGTGCGCGATCAGGTCGCCATGGCGTCCGGCCTCGGCGCACACCTTGCACTCGCCCACCTTAAGGTCGGGCTCGTAGTTGGTGGGGCACGTGGGGTTCACGCAAATCTCGAAGGCCTTCTGGCGGAACGGCTGGCATTTTATGCGCGGCGCGCCGCACTCGGGACACACGGCCGCCTCGCCCTCGAGCGGGCTCACCTTGACGCCGCTCGGCACCGGATAGGTAACGTCGCAGTCGGGCCAGCCCATGCAGCCAATGAAGCTGCCGCGGGTCTTGGCGCTCGTCTTCATAACCAGGTCCTTGCCGCACTTGGGGCAAGCGCCCACGCGCGCATCGGCCGTGACGGCGTCGCTGATGGCGTCGCCCAGCTCCTGCGTGTGCTTGAGCAGCTCGTCGAGCACGCCAGCCAGCAGCGCGCGCGAGTGCGTCACGACATGCTCTTCGGTGTCCTCGCCGCGCTCCACACGGGTCATATCGCCATCGAGCTCGCTGGTCATATCGGGGCTCGTGATGCGCGGGGCAAACTGCGTCAGCGCGTCGATGATGGCAATGCCCAGCTGGCTCGGCTCCACGGGATCGTTTTTGAGATAGCGCACGGCATACAGGCGCTCGATGATGCTCGCGCGCGTGGACTTGGTGCCCAGGCCGCGCTTTTCCATCTCCTGCACAAGCTTGCCCTGGCTGTAGCGCGCGGGCGGCTCGGTCTGCTTGGCCTCGAGCTTAATGTCGAACACGTCGACCGTATCGCCCTGCTCCAGCGGCGGCATCTGCTCGTCGCGCTTAAGGCCGTACGGGTACGCCTCGCGGAAGCCCGGGGTCACGAGCACATCGCCCGAAGCCACGAACGGCTCGCCGTTCACATCGAGCTCGAGCTTAGTGTTCTCGATGGTCGCGGGTCCCATGAGCGTTGCCAGGAAGCGACGGGCGATGAGGTCGTAGAGCTTACGCTGGCCGCCGTCGAGCGTGGACGGATCGCCCTCGCCCGTGGGATAGATAGGCGGGTGATCGGTGGTCTCGACCTTGCCGCGCGTGGGCTTCATGGGACCGGCGAGCACCTTTTTGCACACCGGCGCCAGCGCCGGGTTGATCTTTGCCAGATCGCTCACCACGGCGCCCAGATCGAGCGTCGCGGGGTACACGGTGTTGTCGACACGCGGGTAGCTGATGAGGCCCGCCATGTAGAGGGACTCGGCGATGCGCATGGTACGCGCAGGCGAGATGCCCTCGGCTGCGGCGGCAGCCTGCAGCGAGGTGGTCGCAAACGGCGTGGGTGGCTGCTGCTTGCGTGAGCGCTTGGTCACCGCGGCGACGGTTGCCGTCGTAACGCCGTCGACATGGCCGTATGCCGTCTCGGCAGCATCCTTGTCGGTAAAGCGTGCCGTCTTGTGCGCAATCTTAAAGCGGTCGTCCTCGGCAGCGCCCTGTGCGGATCCCATGCCGCGGATCTGCCAATAGTCCTCGGGCACAAACGCCATGCGCTCGCGCTCGCGCTCGACCACCAGGGCAAGCGTCGGCGTCTGCACGCGGCCGGCGGAACGTACGTTGCCAAAGCCGCCAAACTTGGCGAGCGTCAGGTAGCGCGTGAGCACCGCGCCCCAAATGAGGTCGATGTGCTGACGGCTCTCGCCGGCGTCGGCCAGGTTCTGGTCGAGCGAGACGAGATTATCGAAGGCCTGCGTGATCTCGGCCTTGGTAAACGAAGAATACTGGGCGCGGGCGACCGGCAGATCGGGCGCAACCTCGCGCACCTTGTTGAGGGCGTCCGAACCGATCAGCTCGCCCTCGCGATCGAAGTCCGTGGCGATGATGACGCTGTCGGACTTTTTGGCGAGGTTCTTAAGCGAGCGGATGAGTTCCTTCTCGGCCGGCAGCTTAATGACGGGTGCCCAGGTGAGATACGGCAGACTCTCAAGCTTCCAGCCCTTGATGGAGATGCCGTCGGCAAGAAACGGCTTGCGCTTGGTGTCGTAAGGCGGACGAGCCAGGCCATCGGGCATGTCGGCCGGCAGCATCTCGCCGTCCTCGGTGACCGAATACCAGCCCAGCTTTTTATCGAACAGCACGCTGTCGCAAAAATCGGGCGCAAGGATGTGACCGGCCAGGCCGATGGTCACGCACTCCTCGCCCTGCCACTCAAAACGGTAGATGGCGGTGTTGTACACCTTATCCTTTTTGGGTTTGCCCGTGGACAGACGCTCGGCGATCTGACGCGCGGCGTCGTTTTTCTCGGCGATGATGAGCTTCAAAAGAGGCTCCTATCTCGTGTCTCTGCGGCTACGCCCGCCCGTATGGCGGCCGATTTACGCCCTTGCTTGCTCAATCTGCCCGATGAGCCAATCGCACCAGGCATCCATGCCCTCGCCCTTGCGCGCGCTCACGGCAAACCGCGGCGCCTGCGGATTGAGGTCATCGAGTGTCTTAGTATACCTATCCATGTCAAAATCGAAAGCCGGGGCCACGTCTACCTTGTTGAGCAGCTGTGCGCCGGCGTGCTGGAAGATGCCCGGGTACTTGACGGGCTTGTCGTCGCCCTCGGGCACCGAGAGAATCATGATGGACAGGTTCTCGCCCAGGTCAAAGTCGACCGGGCAGACCAGGTTGCCCACGTTTTCGATGAAGATGACGTCGATGTTTTCCAGACCGACGGCCTGGTCAAACGCGTCAACGGCCTCCATGATCATGTTGCCCTCGAGGTGGCACAGGCCGCCCGTGTTGATCTGGATGGCGGGCATGCCGGCTTCCTTCATGGTGATGGCGTCGACATCCGAGGCGATATCGCCCTCGATGACGGCACAGCGCAGGCCGGCCTTGTCACGCAGGCGCTCGTTGGTGCCCAGGATCGTGGTGGTCTTGCCCGAACCGGGGCTCGACAAGACGTTGATCACATAGGTGTTTGTCTCATTAAATCGCTGACGCAGCTGATCTGCCAGGCGCTCGTTGCGCGACAGAATCGGCGATGCGATATCAATCGTTTTCTCGGCCATACTTAGCGCTCCTTACTTTGGCCCCTTTATACCCCATCACTAGATGGCTAGCGGGCTAATCGTCGGGGGTTTCGATTTCGATACTCGCGATATCGAGCTCGCGGCCGTGCAGTAGGCGCACGTTGGCACCACCACACTGGGGACAGCGACAGTGGAAACGATCGTGGTCGAAAACCTCGCCGCAGTCCAGACACTCGCTTTGTGGATGGACCTCCTCCACGGCAAGCTCGCAGCCTCGCGTGAGCGGGTCCTCGTCGCGAAATGTCTCCCACGCAAAGTCGAGCGCCTCGCGCACGACCTCGGTCATATCCCCGATACGCAGCGTTACCAAAACGGCGCGCGAGGCCCCCGCCCCACGCGCCGCGCGAATCACTGTATCGAGTATGCCGTTGACAATGCCAACCTCGTGCATACCGATTTACTCCTCGTCGTCCTCATCGTCCGAGAACAGGTCCAGACGGCTCACAAACAAGCCCTCCTTGCCCTCGCGCGCGGTAATGACCACGCGGGCAATGGCGAGCGAAATTTCGTAGAGCGAGAGCAGGGCACCATACATGAGGCCCAGCGTAACGGGCGAGCCGTCGGGCGTAATCACAGCCGAGCCCACAAGCAGGCCCACGTACACGTAGCGCCAGGCGCCGCGGAAGGCCGCGTAGGACACGATGTGAAAGACGGACAGGTAGAAGATGATGAGCGGCAGCTCAAACGCCACGCCAAAGCCGATCATAAAGAGCAGCTCCATGTTGACGTAGTTCTCCAGATCGGGCAGCGCCGTAGCGACGGCCGAGGTCTCGCCGATGAGCCACTCAAAGCCCGCGGGGATGATGATGAAATAGCAGAAGATGGCGCCCAGGAAGAACAGCACCGTCGAGGCGAGCACCGTGGGCACGACCCACTTGCGCTCGTTGGGGCGAAGCGCCGGCAGGAAAAACGCCAAGATCTGCCAGATGATCATGGGCGTGCACATGACAACGGCCATCTTGATGGCCAGCGAAAAGCGCAGACCAAAGCCGCCGAGCGTGGTGGTGATGTAAAACTTACCGTCCGGCACAAAGGAGCGGATGGGGTCTTCCAGGATATCGAGTACCACGGGCGTGGCGAAATACAGCACGATGGCTGCGGCAAATACCGACACGACCACGATGGTCAAGCGGCGACGGAACTCTCCCAGGTGATCGAAGAGCGGCATACGCGCAGGTCCGATAGGCATTACTCATCGCCTCCCTTCGGGGCGTCGGCGGCAGCGGCTTCGTCCTCGTCCTCGAGCTCGCGGGCGAGCTGGTCGACGACGGCCTTGCGCTTGAGGCTCATCACGGCGACGCCCTGCGTCGCGCGCGTGGTCT
>CALKBB010000202.1 GCA_937989795.1 uncultured Collinsella sp.
CCGCGCTTTCGGTCGCCCACAAGCACGAGATCATCCACCGCGACATTAAGCCGCAAAACATCATGGTGCTGCCCGACGGTAACATCAAGGTCATGGACTTTGGCATCGCCCGCGCAAAGAACAGCCACCTCACGCAGGACAACAATGTACTGGGCACTGCCCACTACGTAAGCCCCGAACAAACACGCGGCCAGGACCTCGGTCCCACCTCGGACATCTACTCCTTGGGCGTTGTGATGTACGAGTGCGCCACCGGTCGTGTCCCCTTTGACGGCGACGACGCCATCTCGGTCGCGCTTAAACAGGTCAATGAGCTGCCCGTGCCGCCGAGCCAGATCAACTCCGGCGTCGATGCCGATCTGGAGCGTATCATCCTCAAGTGCATGGAAAAGGATCCGGCGAACCGCTTTCAGACGGCCGACGAGCTGCGCCAGGTACTCAACAACTACCTGTCTGGCCGCGCTGTCAACGTCTCCGAGCCCACGCGCATCATCGGTGCCGCGGGCGACCTGGGCACCACCAAGACCCGCGAGTTGTCCGACTCCACGCGCGCCATGGTACGTCCCGTCTCGGGTGTGAACAGCCAGAACAACGCCCACAGCGCCGTTTCGGGCTCCACGGGCTCCTACGAGGTCGATCAGCCCAAGTCCAACAAGAACAAGATTATCGCCGCCGTAGTCGCCGCAATCGCCGTGGTTGGCGTTGTGGTGGCCTTCGCCACCGGACTCTTTGGGGGCGAGCAGGTTACGGTGCCCGATGTGCTTAACAAGGACCAGCAGACCGCTATCGAGCAGATCAAGGAGGCAGGCCTCGAGGTCGGAACCGTCGACCAAAGCTACAACGACGATGTCGATGAGGGCAAGGTTGCCGAGCAGACCCCCAACGGCAACACCAAGAAGCCCAAGGGTACCAAGGTGAACCTGGTGATCTCCAAGGGCCCCAAGCCCTCCGAGAAGGTTGAGGTTCCGCAGCTCGTCGGCCTGACCAAGGACCAGGCCGAGGCCGCGCTGGCAAGCGTGGGACTCAAGGGCAACGCAACCGAGGAGGCCAACGAGGCCGAAGAAGGCCAGGTCTTTGAGCAGGGCACTAATGCCGGCAAGGAAGTCGAAAAGGGCACGACCGTCTCGTACAAGGTCTCCAGCGGACCCGACACCACCTCCGTCCCCGATCTGACCGACATGACTGAGGCCCAGGCACGCAACGCCCTCGACATGGCCGGCTTTGGCGTCGACGTGAGCTACCAGGAGAACGATTCCGTCGCCGAGGGCACCGTCATTAGCTGGAACCCCAGCGGCAAGCAGAAGCCCGGCGCCACGATTACCGTCGTCATCGCCAAGAAGTCCGGCAAGGCAAACGTCCCGAGCAACCTGTACGGCAAGAGCATCTCCTCCGCCGTCACCGCGCTCAACAACGCCGGATTCTACAACATCGCATTCTGCGATCAGAACGGCAACCCCGTGAGTGGCAATGAAAACGCCACCGTGACGGGCGTCTCCCCCACCGGCAAGCAGTCCACCGACAGCACGATCACGCTGACGGTTTCGCTTTCTGGCTCTGCCTCGGGTGACGATTCCGACACGACGACTAACTAGTCGACAACCCATCACCTGCAGCGGCTATGGCCGCAAACATATTCGCTCAACGGCGCCCGCTTGCTCCCCAGCAAGCGGGCGCGTTATTTATCGACAGGCCAGGGCTCCATAGCAACGCAAAGAGGCCCGCAAAAGCGAGCCTCTCAGGTAACAACAGATATGTGATGCAGTAATTACTAGCCGCAGAACTTCACCATGGTCTCGACCATGGACTCTTGCCTATAGACAAAATGTCCAGAAGCAAGGAGATGAAAGAGTAAGGACAACGCCCTCTAAAAGAAGGCCGTATATGAAGATTGCATATCCCTTTTGCCTTCATATACTCAAGAAGCACCCCTCGAAGCGCTCCTGAGAGGCCCCCTTGGATGCAACCCAGGGGATCCAGATTCTGGTAGACATCGGCACAGCAAAATCCTGCCGCGCAGGCACGAACGGACATCTTGACTCCCAACGCAATGCGGGGCGCCCCAAGACACCCCGCCACGACAAAAAACTAGTTCTCGTAGACCAGCGGGTGGCCCCAACTGCCCTCGATCTTGCAGGTCTGCGCCGCAAAACCGGCAGCGAAGTCCAAGCTCTCGCGAATTGCGGCCTCGCCGCACTCGCCGGCCTTCTTCTTGGAAAGATAGGTGACCAAAAACGCCGTCAGCAGTGAATCGCCGGCCGCCATAGCGTCTTTGAGCTCCTCGGGCGCCACGGGCTTGATGCCCTGCTCGTAGAAGTTTTCGCCGTCATAGGCGACGGAACCCTTGCTCCCGCGCGACGCGCATACGATTTGAGGGCCAAGGGCCTTCACCCACTCGAGCTTCGCCTTGATATCCTCCAGGGAAGCGTCGCCCATGGACATAAAGGCGTACGTCACAAATGGCGCAATCTGCTCGAAGTACTCGTCGGTGGAGTCATCGGAGAAGTCGAAGCTGATAGGCGCACCGGCAGCCTTGATCTTGGGGAGCTCGCGCTCGGTGAAGCAGTAGTTGCCGCTGTGCACCAAATCGAAGCCGCTGACGTACTCGGCGGCGAAGCGGTCTATCACGTAGCGCATGTCGCCACGTATGCCGCCTTCATTGGAGCCCAGGAAGATACGGTCCCCGGTCTTGTCAACGGTCACGCGAGCGGCGCCGTTGACGCCCAGGACCTGCTGGCAGCGAAGAAGCTCGACGCCCTCGTCCTCAAGCGATGCTATAACGTGCTCGGCCTCCTCATCTGATCCGAAGATTCCCATGTAGGCGCTGCGATCGACACCGAGCTTCTTGGCGAAGACGGCGAAGTTGACTGCGTTGCCGCCGGGATACATAGTCTTGATATGCTCGTACTTATCGACAACGTTGTCTCCAAAGCCGAGCACGCTTATAGGATAGGCTGCCATGGTTATCTCCATTCAGGTAAACCGCCGTGGCTACGGCGAGCAGAAGAGGCGCGAGGATTCGCACGTCTCAACGCGCTTCGCGCCCCGTTCTAAAATCGCTAGTACTTCTCGATGCCCATGTAACGACGCACGTCCGGGTGATGGTCGA
>CALKBB010000203.1 GCA_937989795.1 uncultured Collinsella sp.
TTCCGCAGGGGGCAAAAAGCCTCGCCGCACGAAGTGCGCAGCGAGGCTTTTTGCATGCCCGAGGACGATTGGGGAACTAAGCCCTCGTCCCTCCCCGGGATTGTAGCGAGTCGGAGTACCCTTGCTGTTACTCTGCTTTGCCCACAGAGTTGAGGTTGGTCATGCGGATCTTAACCAGCTCGGTGATCTCGCGCATACCCTCCTTGGCCGGCTTCTTGGGATCGAAGCAGGCGGGGTTCTCGGCCATGTAGGCCATGAAGCCCTTGGTGTAGGCCTGACGCAGCTCGGTGGCGTAGTTAACCTTGCAGATGCCGTTCTTCACAGCCTCGGCAACCTGCTCATCGGGCACACCGGAGGTGCCGTGCAGGACCAACGGCACGTCGACGGCGTCGCGGATGGCCTTGACCACGGACTGCTCGATGTGCGGATCGCTCGTGTACACACCGTGGCTGGTGCCAACGCCAATAGCGAGGGAGGTGCAGCCGGTGCGCTCAACGAACTCCTTGGCCTCGGCCGGATCGGTGTAGGGGCTCTCGCCCTCAACCGCGGGACCGTCGTCCTCCTTGCCGCCAACCTTGCCGAGCTCGGCCTCGACGGGCACGCCCATGGCGCGGCCAGCGTCGGCGACGGACTTGGTCAGGGCGATGTTGTCCTCGAAGGACTCGTGCGAGCCGTCGATCATAACGGAGGTATAGCCCGTGCGGAAAGCCTGCATGCAGCGGTCATAGCCATCGCCGTGATCGAGGTGCAGGGCGACGGGCACGGAAGCGCGCTCGGCGGCAGCCTTGACCATGCCGTAGAAGTAGTCCAGACCAGCGGTCTTGATGGTGCCCGGGGTGGTCTGCATGATGACGGGGGACTTGGTCTCCTCGGCGGCGGCCAGAACGGCCATAACAAACTCGAGGTTCTCGACGTTGAACGCGCCGACGGCGTAGTGGCCGGCCTGAGCGTCCTTGAGCATCTTTTCGGTGGTAACAAGTGCCATGAGCGTTTGCTCCTCTCCCTCGCCCGCATCTGGACATCGGGCGTAGTTGTTCACAAGGCGTTTTACCTTGCGTTTTGCTGCGCTCATTGTATGAAATTCAGCGGCTTTACACGTGTGAGATATTGAGCCCATGCAGGTCAATACCGTCGTTTTTGAAAAGTAAACGGAAGGAATTTGAGCCGAGCGGACATGTTCGATATTGAATTTTGGGCATTCAGCGTCTTTCTTTTATAGAAAAGATAAGTAATCGAAAGGTGTTTTCTTATCCAAAAAGAAAATGAACGAAAATAGAGTCAACACAATTCCTGCAAATTTGGCCGTGAATGGAGCAGCTATGGCCCATGCAACAACCCGAGCCTTCGCCGATGAGCGTCGTGCCGCCATCATGGAAATGCTCGAGCACAACGCCTCGGTGCAGGTAGCAGAAATTGCCCAAACCTTTGGCGTGTCCTCTGTCACCGCTCGCGCCGACCTGGACGCACTCGCCGAGTCCGGCAAGCTGCGCCGCACGCATGGCGGCGCCGTATCGCTCCACAAGCGTCTGACTGTTTCCACGCAGGATCGCCGCATCAATGTCAACGTCGCCGCCAAGCAGGCCATCGCGCAAAGCGCCATCGAGCTCGTCAATGACGGCGACACGCTGCTCGTCGACTCGGGCACCACGGCGCTCGAGTTCGTCCGGCTCCTTGATCAGCGCGACGGCATCACCGTTATCACGGCCGACATTACCATCGCCGATTATATTGACGAGAGCATGCCCTCGGTCGATGTCGTCATGCTGGGCGGGGCACTGCGCAAAGGTCATCGCTATCTGTACGGTCCACTTACCATGCAGGCGCTCCAAATGGTCCATGCCGATCTGGCCGTCATGTGCCCTGGCGCTTTTGTTCCCGGCTGCGGCTTTACGACCGACTTTCCGCAGATGGCCGAGACCAAAACGGCTATGATCGCCGCAGCCCATCAAAGCGTCGCCCTCATGGACGCCAGTAAGGTCAACGGACGCGGCATGTACCGTTTTGCCGAGCTGACTGATGTCGACGCCATCGTGATGGACCGAGACTCCGAAGGCGCCGTCGCCACCTCAATCGCCAAGACCGCCGACGGCGCACGTCCAGCACTCATCATCGCCGCCAACTAAATAAAAACCACCACAAAGGTGCCTGTCCCCTTTGTGGTGGTTGTGGTGGTTGAGCGTCAAAAGTAAACGTGTCGCTACTTGGAAAGCTCGTCGGCGAGGACCTCGATCTGAGCGCGCGAGGCGTCGTTGAGCGAGCCCAGCACGGTCACCTTGTTCTGCGCCAGGGTGATGTCCTTCATGCCCTCGAGCTCCTTGGCCATAACCTTGGCAGCGGTGGGCGCCCAGGAGCCGGCCTCGACGAGTGCCACCGTACGGTTCTGATAGGCGTGCTCGGCAAGCGTATGGATAAAGGTGCTCATGAACGGGAAGATCTCACCCTGATAGGTGATGGAAGCGAGCACCAGACGGTCGTAGCGGAACGCATCCTCAACGGCCTCGGCCATGTCGTCGCGAGCCAGGTCAAAGACGGAGACCTTCTGGCCGCGAGCCTCAAGCGCTGCGGCGAGCTCCTCGACGGCAGCCTTCAGATGGCCATACACACTCGCATAGGCGATCGTGATGCCCTCGTCCTCGGGCTGATAGCTCGACCAGGTGTTATAGGTGTCGAGGTAATAGCCCAGGTTCTCGGTCAGTACGGGGCCGTGGAGCGGACAGATGATCTGAATGTCCAGGTCGGCGGCCTTCTTGAGCACGGTCTGCACGAACTTGCCGAACTTACCGACGATGCCAAAGTAGTAGCGGCGAGCCTCGCAAGCCCAGCCCTCGGGATCCTCGATGTCGTTGGCGCCAAACTTGCCAAAGCCGTCGGCACTAAAGAGCACCTTGTCGGTGGACTCGTAGGAGAAGAGCACCTCGGGCCAGTGAACGTTGGGGGCGCCGACAAAGGTCAGGCTGTGGCCGCCCAGGTCGAGCACATCGCCCTCTTTGACGACCATCTTGCGCTCGGGGAAGTCGGTGCCAAAGTAGTTGACCATCATGCGGAAGGCACCCATGCTGGCCACGATCTGCGCCTGGGGATAGCGCTCCATAAAGGCAGCGATGCCGGCGGAGTGATCGGGCTCCATGTGATGAACGACCAGGTAGTCGGGCGTACGACCATCGAGCACGGCCTCGAGGTTGCCGAGCCACTCGTCAACAAAACCGCCGTCGACTGAATCGGCAACAGCGATCTTTTCGCCCAAGATAACGTAGCTGTTGTATGCCATGCCGTTCTCGGACACATCGTACTGGCCCTCGAACAGGTCAATGTCGTGATCGTTAACGCCAATGTAGCGGATATCCTTGGTGATCTCCATCAGGCAAAGCCTCCTAGATAGACAAAAGAGCCCGTCTATCATAGCACTCGTCTTCATAGCCACGGCTATCTGCCAGCATCCTTATCGATTGTTATTGAGACGGAATATATCGCCATTGACCTGCAAAAACTATGTGCGCGGAGCTGCCGTGGTATGTCGAACGATAAGCTGGCCGGGAATACGAATGGCAACGGTTTTGTCCGTTGCCCCCGCCTTGGGAACCGCGTGCTCGAACACCTCGCGTCCACGCTGATGCAAATCGAATCGAACGGTCGTGAGCTCGTTGTGTGCCACAAAATCATCGAGCGAATCGTCGACGCCCACCACGCTCACGTCCTCGGGCACGCGCAGACCGCTATCGCGCAGCGCTGCAATCGCGCCATTTGCCATCTGGTCGTTTGCCGCGTAAATCGCCGTCATGGTGCGATCGTGCTCGGCCAGGTACCTGCCGGCCTCGTAGCCGCTGTTGGCAGACCAGTCGCCCTCGAGCGGCTCTGCCGGCTCGATGTGTTTACGCTCGAGTGCATCCTGCCAACCGGCGCGACGAAATTGCTCGTCGACCGAGAATGACGGGCCGCCAATATAGCGAATCTGCTCGTGCCCTAGCTCAAACAGGTGATCCATAAGCAATAGCGAGCAGCCGTAATGGTCGGAATCGACCGTGGTCACCCGCGGGTGCGCGTACATGGTAACGATGACCGTGCCAATGCCCGGCAGTGGATCAAACGTCTCAAAATCGGGCGCCATGCGACTCATACCGATGATGATGCCGTCCACCGGCAATGCGGCCATACGACGCGTGGCCTCGGCAAGCGAAAACTCCTCGGTCTTGGACATCTCGACCAGCGTGATGGCGCAATTATGCTCGCGAGCAGCGCTGGCGATGCCGTCGATCATTGAGAGGTTGCCGAACTTGGTGACATCGTTGACGCACAGGCCGACCGAATGATAACGGCCGTCGCGCAGCGAGCGACCGGCATAACTCGGACGAAAGCCGAGCTTTTGCATAGCGGCCTGCACGCGCTGGCGCGTCTGCTCGTTAACGTTAGGCAAGCCGTTGGCGACGCGCGAAACCGTCTGCTGCGAAACGCCGGCAGCGCGGGCGACGTCGGCCATGGAGACCGGACGCGAACTGGTATCGTTGGACGGGCGCCTTGCCACAGGATCACCTTCACCCTTGCGAGATCTGAATAGCGTGAATGCCGGCCCGGGCAGAAATACATCCCGCGCCGAGGCCCGCTATCGTCGGACGCATGTTAACGTACTCTACTTTTTCTATCTGCATCTCTTCTGCTTTATAAGTCCATACGGCAGTACCGTTCACGGCTGAATTTCTACCGATTACCAGATTCTCAAAAAGTGACAAGCGATGTGTTATGAGTACGTTAACATAGCCCGTAACGTGCGGTATCGTGAACACTTGGTTCATGCCGCTTTAAGTTGTTAACGTACTCATAACGACGCAAAACCCACCCGGGCGCGCCAAGGAAAGGACTCCCATGACCACCCCCGACGAAAAGACATTCGCCACGCTCACCAAGCTGTTCGAGGAGGAGTTTGGCCCCATCGGCGACCGCCAGGTGCTCTACGTGCACGCGCCCGGCCGCTCCGAGATCAGCGGCAACCACACTGACCACGAGGGCGGCCACGTCATCGCCGGCTCGCTCGATGTCGCCGTCGACGGCATCGCCGTGGCAACCGACACCAACAAGGTCCGCGTCGCCGACGAGGGCTACCCCACCTTTGAGATCACGCTCGACACGCTGGATATTCAAGCGTCCGAGAAGGGCACGTCCGCGAGCCTCGTCCGCGGCATGGCCCACGAGATCGCAGCGCTTGGTGTTGAGCCCCAGGGCTTCGACTTCGCCTTCACCTGCTCTGTCCCCTCGGGCGGCGGCCTTTCCAGCTCCGCTGCTGTCGAGGCGGCATACGGTCGCGCCATGGAGACGCTCTGGGGCGCACCCGCCATCGAGCCCGTCGCGCTCGCCCAGATGAGCCAGCGCACCGAGAACAACTACTATGGCAAGCCCTGCGGTCTGATGGACCAGGCCGCTGTGTGCCTGGGCGGCCTCGCCTACATGGACTTTGAGGACCAGGCTCAGCCTAAAACCCAGAAGCTCGAGCTCAACTTTGAGGATCACGGTTATGCGCTCGTGCTCGTTAAGGTCGGTGCCGACCACGTGGCCGCCACCGACGACTACGCCGCCGTTCCGCGCGAAATGCAGGACGTCGCCGCCGAGTTTGGCAAGGAACGCCTGTGCGAGGTCGATGTTGCCGACTTTGACGCCAAGCTCCCCGAGCTGCGCGCCAAGCTGGGCGACCGCGCCTGTCTGCGCGCCGTTCACTACTGGTACGAAAACGGCCTGGTCGACAAGCGCTGGGCTGCCCTGAACGCCGGCGACATCGATCAGTTCCTGGTCCTGACGCGCGAGTCCGGCGCCAGCTCTGCCATGTACCTACAGAATGTCGTTGCCAAGCTGGGCTCCGAGCAGCCCTCGATGTATGCCCTGGCACTGGCCGAGCACGTGCTCGACGGCCGAGGCGCCGTCCGTATCCACGGTGGCGGCTTTGGTGGCACCATCCAGGCCTTCGTGCCGCTCGACCTGGTCGACACCTTCATCGCCAAGATGAACGGCTGGCTGGGCGAGGGCTCTGCCCGCCACTACGCAATTTCTGACAAGGGGGCCTACGCGGCATGGCTGTAATGACTGACGTGCGCGAGGCCGCGCAGAACCTGATCGAGTACGCCATCCACCGATCGATGATCGGCCAGGACGATCGCATCTGGGCGTATAACACCATTCTCGAGTGCATCGGTGCTACGGGCCCGGCGCTCGACATGGCCTGGGCGCTCCAGGTCGAGAAACTCTCGCTCTTGCACCCCGATACCCTGCCCAACTTTGACCTTGAAGGCACACTTGCCGCGCTTGCCGAGGCGGCTGTTGCCAACGGCGCCGCCGAGGACACGGCATCGGGCCGCGACCGCATCGCCATGCGCATCATGGGCGCGCTCATGCCGCGCCCGTCTGCCGTGATTGACGAGTTTACCGGCCGCATGGGCGTCAACGAGCCCCGCGCCGCGACCGACTGGTTCTACGGCCTGTGCTGCGACGCCGGCTACGTGCGCCGTGCCGCCATCGCGCGCAACATCAAATGGAGCACCCCCACCAACTGGGGCGATCTTGAAATCACCATCAACCTGTCGAAGCCCGAGAAGGACCCGCGCGATATTGCCGCGGCCGGCGCCGCCAAAAACACGGGCGAGAAGTATCCCGCCTGCCAGCTCTGCATCGAGAACGAGGGCTACCCTGGACGCTCCGCCGCAGCCGACGGCGGTGCCCACCCCGCTCGCCAGAACCTGCGCATTATTCCCATTGAGCTCAACGGCGAGCGCTGGGGCTTCCAGTACAGCCCGTACGCGTACTTTAACGAGCACTGCATTGCTATGAGCTCCGAGCATCGTCCGATGCACGTGGATCGCAAGAGCCTCTCCTGTTTGCTCGACTTTGTGGACCTGTTCCCGCACTACTTTATCGGCTCCAACGCCGACCTGCCCATCGTGGGCGGCTCGATTCTGTCGCACGACCACTTCCAGGGTGGCGCACACGAGTTCCCCATGATGCACGCAGCCGAGGTCTCGCAGTTTAGCGTGCCCGGCTTTGACCGGGTTACCGGCTCTGTGCTGCAGTGGCCGCTTTCGGTACTGCGCCTGCGCTCGCACGACCGCGGCGAGCTGCTCGATGCCGCCGAGAAGATTATCCTCGCCTGGCGCGAGTGGACCGATGAATCGGTTGGCGTCATCGCGCACACGGCCGACGGCGTGGCACACAACACCGTGACGCCCGTCATCCGCCGCGTCGACTCCCGCGGCAATGCCGGCGGCGAGATCTACGAGGCCTACCTGGCGCTTCGCTGCAACATCACGACCGACGAGCATCCGCTGGGCGTTTTCCACCCGCATGCCGAATACCACCACATTAAGAAGGAGAACATTGGCCTGATCGAGGTCATGGGCCTGGCCATTTTACCGCCGCGTTTGGTTCCCGAGCTTGGTGCCGTTCGCGAGCACCTGCTGGCAGACAAGGCCGATGCCAGCTACGACCTTGCCGGCGCGCTCGAGGGCGATGATCTTTGCCGCAGCCATGCCGCGTGGGCCGAGGATGTCTATGCCCGCCGTGCCGACGAGCTTACGGCGGACAACGCCATCGATATCCTGCACGAGGAGGTCGGCGTGGTGTTTGGCCACGTGCTCGACAACGCCGGCGTCTTTAAGTGGGACGAAGCCGGCCGCGCCGCCCAGCAGCGCTTTATCGACTCACTGTAATGATCCCTTGGGGACGGAGGAAAACGGATCATTTCGTCCTCAAGGCAACGGCGCCCGCCGGCAACATCGCCGACGGGCGCCGGTTTTGAATGTTCGATGTCGCGACTCCTAGAGTTCAGTCACGACAACGCTGTTGTAGATCTCGTCCCAGCGGTCCATGACCAGGTGGCCGGTCTTGGGATCCATGGCGTTGAGCTTGCCGCAGGCATTGGCGGTCTTGAGCACCGTGACGTCGTCGGCACCGGCAGCGATGGCATGCGCAAAGCCGGCGATGGTCGAGTCGCCGGAACCCGTCGCGTTCACAGCCGCAATCGCGGGCGTCTTGGCACGGAACGCACGGCCCTCATGGAAGCCCACCGAACCGGCAGCGCCCATCGAAACGACAACCCAGGGGATACCGGCAAAACGGTCATCGGCGGCGAGCGCCTCGCGCAGGGCGTCGACATCATCGGTCGTAAAGGACGTACCCAGCAGGCCGTTAATCTCGGTCAGGTTGGGCTTTACGAGCTCAGGCTTAGCGTCGGACTCCAGCGCGGCCTCCAGCGATGCGCCCGAGGTGTCGAGCAGCACCTTGGCGCCCGCCTCCTCGGCGATCTTGACGAGCTCGGCATAGTAGCCGGCATCGACGCCACGCGGCAGCGAGCCCGAAAGCGTCACAACGTCCGCCTTCGCTGCAAGCTCGGCGAACTTGGCCGTAAAGGCCTCGAGCTCGGCCGGGGCGATCTGCGGGCCGCTCTCCAGCAGCTCGGTCTGATTACCCTCGTGCAGAATATTCAGGCAAATACGCGTCTCACCGGCGATGGGCACAAAGTCGTTCTTGACGCCATCGGCATCCATGAGCTCGGCCATATAGGCACCCATGTGACCGCCAAGCAGGCCGGTCGCGAGCACGTCGTCGCCCAGCTGCAGCAGCACGCGACTCACGTTGAGGCCCTTGCCGCCAGCGGTCTTTTCGGGCGTCACACGGTTCACGTCGTCGATGATCAGCTTGTCGAGCTGATAGCGCGTATCAATCGACGGGTTCATGGTAACGGTCAGAATCATATTGAACTCCTGTTTAGAAAACCGGCCCGCGCCCCTCACAGAAACGCGAGCCGTCAACGGACTAGTTAATTACGCCGGAACCCCACTAGTCGTGGTATTCGCCGCGGTCCCACTTCTCCAGGAACTCGTCAAAGAAGTGCGGGTCAGCCTGAGCCTCGGCGTCGGCCTTATTGCAGGCATCGATCTTGGCGATCAAGGCATCGTGCTCGGGAGTCTTGTCGTAGGGCTCCTCCAGGAAGGCAAGCATGATGTCGGCCATCAGGAACTCGCCGGTGATCTTGCCGCCAAAGCCCACGATGTTGGCGTTGAGCTCGCGACGGGCATACAGGGCAGAGGTCATGTCGCGAACCAGGGCGCAGCGGGCGCCGGGAACCTTGTTGACGGCGTTGGTGATGCCGATGCCGGTGCCGCACAGGGCCACGCCAAAGTCGGCCTTGCCGCTGGCAACGGCCTCGCCCACGGCCTTACCGTAGATGGGATAGTGCGTACGGGTGTGGCTGTAGGTGCCGCAGTCAAGCACCTTGTAGCCAGCCTGCTCCAGGCGGTCGGCCAGATAGATCTTCTCGTCCGTAACGATATGGTCGCAACCGATTGCGATGGTCTTCTTCATCAGAACGTCCTTTCGTCTGAATTCACAAGTTGAGATAGAAGTTCGAGTTCTCGGTGGCTCTCGTTAGGCCATCTTGTTGAGCATGTCGACACGGATCTGGTGACGGCCGCCGGCGTACTGGGCGCGCAGGAACTCGCGGGCGATCTTCTTGGCGACCTCGGTGCCCACAACGCCCGGGCCCATGGTGACCATGCGCGAGCCGTTGTGCTCGCGGGTCATGTAGGCGGAACGCTCGTCGGAAATGTTGGCGACGACCATGCCCTTGATCTTGACGGCGGCCATATAGGAGCCGACGCCGTACTTATCGAATGCGAAGCCCTGGGAATCCTTGTGCTCCAGCAGGTCCTTGGCAACGGCGGTCGCGGAATCGACAAAGTCCGCGGCAGGGGTCTCGGAATAGTCGACGACCTCGTGACCGTCGGCGATGAGCATCTCCTTGATGGACTCCTTCATCGACATACCGTCGGCATCGGAAGCGATTACAACCCTCATGACATCCTCCTTGAGAGATACGCAGGTGCGTAGTTTCTGTTTGGAAGTGTTGAATCGCGTTCAGGTCCGGGCATCTGAATGTGCGGTTCTTCACTGTTCATGTTTATTTGAACACATTCGAACATCGACTGCAACAATAATTTGTTTGTCTTTGTTCTTTTTTGAACAAATACCGTTCGCGGATGATTGGCGACCGTTTGGGCCCGGCGCGAACGTAGCGACCATGTGCTCAACAAACAAAAGGGCGGCCGAGAACGTGTCTCGGCCGCCCTTCGGCGGTATGCCCCGGTATATACAGCTGTTTTAGTTACTCGGACTGCCCACCTTTTTGGTGTGCTTGGACGGAGTGCTCAGAAAGCGGCCCGTCAAATAGCTCGCGGGACCGGAAATATCGATCCCCAACAGCGTGTGTCCCAGCCACAGAAACGCCGCGAGCACCAGCAATGGGATAACACACGAGGTCACGATCATCACGATGACGCCTTCGATCAGATCGGTCACCTGCTGCACAATCTCATCGGTCATCTGCTTGGCGCCGCTGGTCACCGACGTGACAAGACCCGAGGCGCCGTCGGCAAGCTGCTCAAGCACATTCTTGGACTCTGTGGACTCGGTCTTTTTCTTGCTTGCTTTGGAGCTGTCGCTATCTGCCGCATCCGCAGCCTTTTGCTGAGCTTGCTCAATACTTACGCGATACGTTTCATCGACCTTTTGCGACACCCATACGCTTGCAGGCACCAACGCCATGCCAATTATGGCGACCACCAGCACACGCGTTGCCACGCGGCGCAAGACGGCGCTGGTGCTCCAGCGTCCGTGAATGCCGAGCGACACCGCAAAGAGCACCAACGCAAACGGGATTAAGATGCCCAAGCCAATCGACCACAAAATAGTCAACAGATATTTCTCAAGATAGAGCACGGCAAGCACGATACCCAAGTTACCCGAAAGCTGCGCGAGCTGCTCGGCAACCGGCGTTCCCGTATCGCCCGGCAGCGCGGTGATACCCGCAGATAGGGCGACGCACGAGGTCGTGAGCGCCAAAACATTGCCCTTCTTTTGATCGATGACCTCGATGGTGGAGTCCCAGGTCTTGGTATCGGCAAAATGCGGACGAGCTACAAAGCCCGACAACAGCGCCAGTACCACGAGCGCAACGATAAAGCCAATCTGCAGTTTTTTGTTTGCGCACACGACATCGGACAGGCTGGGCTGCAGCTCGGTTACCGTCGTGTGCTCGGTTATCTGGACAGGACGCCCATGAGCCATCTCGTGCGCGTCTCCCTTTTGAATCAATCCGTTGCCCGGCATTTGGATACCTCCTTATTCCGGCCTGTATTGCGGATGGAAGTATACCCACCCAGCGAAAAACCGAACGGGAGGGCGTGCAGAAGCTCCATAACGCTGCTAGTCGAATAGTGCCATTTCAAAACTATGCTGGTTTACTACGGTAAAACCGATAGGACCGACCACATTTGCTATTAGCAGAAAATGACAAGCTTTCTACCTGCGGCTTTGATAACGCCATTCTTTCCATAGTTGAAAAAATGCGAATCATCGTAGTAAACCGGCATAGTTTTGTAACCGATAGGCCGAGTCGGCACCGCAGCAAACCTAATAACCCGTTTTCTTCCATCCTCAAAGGATCAAATGCATGGCAGGAGTGTCCCTAACTGCGGCAGATAAGGAACGTCCCCAAGTGCCGGGTAAAAAGAAAAAGCCCTGTCGCGAGTTTGCGGCAGAGCTTTTGGAAGGGGACTTGGTTGTGCGGGCTCGTTAGGCGAGCTTGGCCTCGAGCTCGGCGATGCGCTTGTAGGCATCGATGGTAAAGCGGGTCTGCTTCTCCAGGATCATAGTGGTCATGAGAGTGTCCTGAGCGTGAGCCATGATGAAGGTCATCTCCATCTCGCCACCGCCGGCCTCCTGCGAAAGCAGCTTGGTCTGCGTGTCGTGGGCACCGATGAGCGCATCGCTGGCATCCTTGTGCAGCTGCTCGGCCTTCTCAAAATCACCCTCGCGAGCAGCATCGAGCGCTGCAAGCAGATCGGTCTGGGCGTCACCTGCGTATGCGACAATCTCGAATCCAACCATCGAGATTTCTTCTTTGGTTGCCATGTTGCGTTCCTTTCACATATGAACCAATGGAGAGCATCGCGTCCGGGCATACGCGCTGCGTTCTGTATGGCAGAAACATTAACATTCAAACAAAAAAGAACAGCGCAAAACGTATTTTCAAGCTACGAACGGTCACTTTTCGCCCGTGAACGGTTTCCAAACCATTTCGAACAATATCAAACATGATTAACGGAAACCCAAACAGGACCGCGCCCTAGCGCAAATCGCGCACCGTATCGCCCTCTACGAGCACGCCGGGGATCAGCATGTGCTCCACGCCAGACGCACCCCCCTCGGCACCGGCGATCTTATCGACTGCCCACATGCCGACACGCCTGTTGTCAAAGCGCACGGTGGTCAGGCGACGGTCGGGCACGATATCGCCCAGGCTGTCATCAACACCCACCACGCTCACGTCCTCGGGCACACGCCTTCCGCGCGACTCGAGCCCGCGAATGCAGCCGTAGGCCATGGCGTCGTTGGAGGCATAGATGGCAGTACAGGTCGGATCGTCCGCCAGAGCCTGGCCTGCGGCATATCCGCTCTGCGCCGTCCAATCGCCACGGATGAGTCGCGGCAGCTCAATACCATGTGCGCGCAATGTCTCGCGCCAGCCTTCCTCGCGCTGCATGCCCGAAAGCGAGCGCTCGGGACACGAGATAAAGTGCACGGTCTTGTGCCCCTGCCCCAGCAAGTACTCGACAACCTGACGCGAGCAATCGAACTGGTCGTTATCGACCGTCGAGCACAGCGGGTGCTCCAACATCGTAACGAGCACTGTCTGCATGCCAGGCAGCGGCTCGAAGGTGCCAAAGTCCGCCGGCATGCGGTTCATGATCACAACCATGCCGTCTACCGGCAGCGCGCTCATACGCGACGATGCGCTCTCGAGGGTATACGGATGCCCATCTACTTTCGTGAGGGTAATGGCGTAGCCGTGCTTATCGGCGGCGGCAGCAAAGCCCTCCATACGGTCGAGGTTGCCGGTACCGGTAATGTTGAACATGGCGACGCCGACGGTCTTAAACTTGCCGCGGCGCAGCGATCGACCGGCAAAATTGGGGCGATACCCCAGCTCGCGCATGGCGGCACGCACGCGCTCCTTGGTCTCGGGGCGCACGCTGGGCGAATCGTGCACCGTACGCGAGACTGTCTGCTCCGAGACGCCCGCGAGACGCGCCACGTCCTTAACGGAAACCGATTTTTTAACAGCGGCCATAGGTCGATCTTTCTATGTCAACGATGCCATTAGTGGCATCCTGCGCAGTCAAATGAAACGTCTTCAAGTATATCCAACGCCTCCCCCACCATACGCTCACCACCCAAAACCTACCGTTCACCGACATTTTTGCTTCCCCGAACGGCTTTTGTCGCCCAAATGTTAACGTTGCCATTGTGCAAACACGGAGCCACCGGGCGGCTCAGACGTTTACGCGTAAGGAATCGACGGTTCGCAGGCACAGGAACCATCGGTTCGCTTCTTATTTTGTGTCACAAAATGGCAACGTCAACATTTTGGCAACCGAATGTCAAAAGCTACCATCGTTGCTAACCCACCGACTCTTAGGAGCTTTGCATGGAGCAACTCATCGCCATCATCGAAAAGGGCCAGCCCTTTTTCAACGCGATCGCCCGCAACAAGTACCTCAAGGCGATCCGCGACGGCTTTATCTCCGTCATCCCCATCATCATCTTCTCGTCCATCTTTTGCCTGGTAGCCTCGGTCCCCAACATCTGGGGTTTCTACTGGCCCGATGACATCAACAACGCCCTGTGGAAGTGCTACAACTACTCCATGGGCATCCTGGCCATCGCCTGCGCCGCCACCACGGCCAAGCACTTCGCCGACGCCCAGAACCGCGATCTGCCCAAGAATAACCAGATCAACTTTATCTCGTGCATGTGCGCGGCCATCATCGGCTTCCTGCTCCTTTCGAGCGACACGATCGCCACGGACGCCGCCAGCGGCTTCAACACCACCTACCTTGGTTCCAAGGGCCTGCTGACCGCCTTCATCGCTGCGTTTGTGACCGGCATCATCTACAAGTTCTTTATCAAGCGTAACATCACCGTCAAGATGCCCGAGCAGGTTCCGCCTAACATCTCGCAGACCTTTAAGGACATCATCCCCTTCTCCGTCTGCATCACCGTCTTTTGGGTCTTTGACATCGTCTTCCGCGCTGCCTTTGGCTTCTGCTTTGCCCAGGGCGTCATCCAGGTGTTCCAGCCCCTGTTCACCGCTGCCGACGGCTACATCGGCCTTGCTGTGATCTACGGCGCCATGAGCCTCTTCTGGTTCGTGGGCGTCCACGGCCCCTCGATCGTCGAGCCCGCCATCGCCGCCGCCCTCGTTGCCAACATGACCGACAACCTGGCTGCGTTCCAGGCCGGCCAGCACGCTTCCGCTGTCCTGACCCAGGGTGCCCAGTACTTCGTCGTCTGCATGGGCGGCACCGGCGCCACGCTTGTCCTGGTCTTTATGTTCTGCTTCCTGGCCAAGTCCCAGGAGATGCGCGCCGTCGGTAAGGCCGCCATCGTCCCCGTGTGCTTTGCCGTCAACGAGCCGCTGCTGTTCGCCGCGCCCATCGTGCTCAACCCCGTCTTCTTTGTCCCGTTTGTCTTTGCCCCGATCGCCAACATCTGGATTCTCAAGATCTTTATCGACTTCTTGGGCATGAACGGCTTTATGTACACCCTGCCTTGGACCGTCCCCGGCCCCATCGGCACCATCATGGGCCTGGGCTTCCAGCCGCTCGCCTTTGTGATGCTCGCCCTTATCCTGGTCGTCGACTTCGTTCTGTACTATCCGTTCTTCCGTGCCTATGACGCCCAGAAGTGCGCCGAGGAGGCCGAGATTTCCGAGGAGGAGCTCGCCGCCAAGAACGCCGAGACGCTGCGGATCATCAACGAAAAGATCCGTGACCGGGAGATGGACAAGCGCTATCTCTGCGTCACGGTGGGCGCGCCCCAGCCGCCCAAGGGCCGGGTGGAGGTCTTTCTGGTGAAGGACGAGAAGAAGAAAGAGGTATCCGTCCACACCAGGCCTGTCCCCGGCGGCAAGACCGCCGTCACCACCTACGAGACGCTGGCGCGCCGCGGTGAGCTGGCACTGGTGGAGGTAGGGTTGGAGACAGGC
>CALKBB010000204.1 GCA_937989795.1 uncultured Collinsella sp.
AGTACAAGATCAAGGTCGAGGAGCTGCTCGTGATCCACGACGAGCTCGACATTCCCGCCGGCGACGTACGTGTTAAGGTGGGCGGTGGCCACGCCGGTCACAACGGCCTGCGCTCCATCATCGACAAGATGGGCAGTCGCGACTTCAGCCGCATCCGCACCGGCATCGGCAACCCTCCCGGCAAGATGGCTGTCGCCGACTACGTGCTCAAGCAGCTGCGCGCCCGCGAGGCCGAGGACTTCCAGGATACCTGCGCCCGCGCCGCAGACGCCGCCGGCCTGGCGATCGTGCACGGCGTAATCTACGCCCGCGATCACGTCAACGGCGCCGCTTCCGCCAACGGCAAGCACTAAAGCCTACCATTTAGGGACAGGTTTTTTTGGCAGGTTTTATCTGCGGAAACACCTCAGTTGCGGCATCGCAATCAACCGCGCGCCAACATACACACATAGCGCCCCAAAGGGGGCCGGCCTCATCACAACCCGAGGCCGGCCCCCTTTGCCGTTTTACCCGATAAAACTGACCAAAATAAACCTGCCCCTATTTGGTAGACCAAAGTGGATAGACCCTGCTCCCAACCGCCGAAGATACACGTAAGCGACATGTCCATGAGGGTATAATTTGCACCGTATGTCTGCACAACGCCTGTGCGCGTACGGTTTTATTCGGGCTACCGTCCATTTCCGTGGAGGCACGGTTCGGTCGCCCTAACAAGAGAGGGGTTCTATGTATAAGATCCTGGAGAAGACACAGTTCTCGGAGAAGGTGTTCAAGTTCCGCATCGAGGCGCCCGCAATCGCCAAGCATGCGCACGCTGGACAGTTCCTCATGGTTCGCGCCAATGAGACGGGCGAGCGTGTCCCGTTTACCCTGGCCGGCTGGAACGGTGACGAGGGCTGGGTCGAGTTCATCTTCATGGTGATCGGCAAGACCACCGAGATGCTTTCCACCTACGAGGCCGGCGAGTCGCTGCGCGACGTCGTGGGCCCGCTGGGCGTTCCCACCGAGATGGCTGAGGGCCCCTGCGCCGTCATTGGCGGCGGCGTCGGCCTGGCAATTGCCTTCCCGGTCGCCAAGCACCTGGTCGAGACCGGCCACGAGGTGCACGCCATCATGGGCGCTCATGGAGGATCAGTTCCGCGAGCTCCTCGACGAGGACCACATTCACATCACCACTGACGACGGTTCCTACGGCGAGCAGGGCGTTGTTACCGCTCCGCTGGAGCGTCTGCTGCAGGACAAGGCCGTGAGCCAGGTCTTCTGCGTCGGCCCCGTTCCGATGATGAAGTTCTCGACCCTCACCGCCCAGAAGTACGACACCCCCATCACCGCGTCCCTCAACCCCATCATGGTTGACGGCACCGGTATGTGCGGCTGCTGCCGCGTCGAGGTGGGCGGCGTGACCAAGTTCGCTTGCGTCGACGGCCCCGACTTCGATGCCACCCTGGTCGACTGGGATGACCTTCGTGCCCGCCAGGCCGCTTATCGTTCCGAAGAGGGCGAGTCCCTCAAGGCCTATGAGGAAAAGAGCTGCGCATGCCACTAGTTAACGGTCGTTTCGTTGCCGATATGAAGTCGCCCCGCACCCCCGATAATGAGGAGCCGGCTGCCGAGCGCGCCTGCGACTTCCGCCCCGTCGACAAGGGCTTCACCGAGGAGATGGCGCTGGCCGAGGCCGAGCGCTGCCTCAACTGCAAGAAGCCGTTCTGTGTTGAGGGCTGCCCTGTCAACATCAACATCCCCCGCTTTATCGAGCAGATCCGCGCGAAGGACTTCGGCGGCGCTCTCGATACCATCCGCGAGGACTCCATGCTTCCCGCTATCTGCGGCCGCGTCTGCCCGCAGGAGAACCAGTGCGAGGGCAAGTGCATCCGTGGTAAGAAGTCCGAACCCGTGGCCATCGGCCAGCTCGAGCGCTTCCTGGGTGATCGCCCCGAGCTCGCCTCCACGCCCAAGATGGCCCCCAAGAACGGCAAGAAGGTCGCCGTCGTCGGCTCCGGCCCGTCCGGCATCACCTGCGCTGGCGAGCTCGCCCGCAACGGCTTTGACGTTACCGTTTTTGAGGCCTTCTTCACCGGCGGCGGCGTGCTGGTCTACGGCATCCCCGAGTTCCGTCTGCCCAAGGCAGTCGTCAAGCGCGAGATTGACGGCCTGGAGGACATGGGCGTCAAGTTTGAGTACAACTCCGTCGTGGGCAACATGGCCACGGCCGAGGAGCTGTTCGAGCAGGGCTTCGACGCCATCTACGTGGCGACCGGCGCTGGCCTGCCCAAGTTCCTCAATGTCCCCGGCGAGAACCTGCCCAACGTCTTCTTCGCGAACGAGTACCTCACCCGCGTAAACTTGATGAAGGCCAACAAGTTCCCCGAGTACGACACCCCCACCAAGCACGGCAAGAACGTCGTCGTCTTTGGTGGCGGCAACGTGGCCATGGACGCCGTCCGTACTGCCAAGCGCCTGGGCGCCGAGCATGCCATCATCGCCTACCGTCGTACCGAAGATGAGATGCCCTGCCGTCGCGCCGAGCTGCACCATGCCAAGGCCGAGGGCGTCGAGGTTCTGCCGCTCGTCTCCCCGCTCGAGTTTGTCGCTGGCGAGGACGGCTCCGTGTGCGCCGTCAAGGTCCAGAAGATGGAGCTTGGCGAGCCCGACGAGTCCGGCCGTCGTCGCCCGGTGCCCATCGAGGGCGCCATCGAGGAGATTCCCTGCGACGTCGCGATCTCGGCTATCGGTACCAACGCCAACCCCTTCGCAAAGAAAATCGGCGGCAAGATGGAGCTCAACAAGTGGGGCTACATCGTCGCCGACGAGGAGACCGGCCAGACCACCGATCCCCGCATCTGGGCTGGCGGCGACATCGTCACCGGTGCCGCTACGGTCATTCTGGCGATGGGCGCCGGCAAGAAGGCCGCCGCTTCCATCACCAAGAGCCTGCTGGGCGAGTAATCACCCTCAACGCTAGCCATCAAACGGCAAAGTCCCCGTCGAGCACACGCCCGGCGGGGACTTTTTCTATGCCGATCGCCCTACCACCGCAAAGGTGTCTGTCCCCTTTGCGGTGGTTTTGGTCGGCTAGCCTTCGAGCTGCGCCACCTTGTAGCGGTAGGCTGCGGCGATGACGTCCTTGCAGCCTTCGCGGCCCAGCTTGGCGCGGTTGACGACGATGTCCTTGCCGCTCGTCATCTTCCACTTTCCGGCGCTGTAGCGCTTATAGAACGCCTCGCGCGCCTTCTGCTGCTGTTTGACCAGCTTGGCGCCCTTCTTTTTGTTAAGGCCACGCTTCTTGCGCACAATCTCGACGCGGTCCTCAAAGGGTGCGGTCACCAACACGGCAATGTGGCTGGGGTTGTTGCGCAGCAGGTAATCGGACAGACGGCCTTCGATAATGCAGCTCTCGGTCTCGCCCAGATCCAAAATCACCTGGCTCATCTTTTGGAACAACTTATCCGAGTACGAACGCGCATCGTAGCGGTCGGGCAGAAACGCCATGTTCTCCACGGCCAGGCGCTCGTCGTAGGCGGCCATCTTGTCGAGCGACTCGCCCGCGCGCAGCGACGCACGCACCAGCAGCTCGTTATCGTACAGCGGAATCCCCAACTCGTCGGCAAGCATGCGGCCAATCTCGTGGCCCTCGGCGCCAAAGTCGCGCGCGATGGTAATGACCACAGGACTCTTCTTGTTCACCAGATCGCTCATCGCGATTCCTTTCTAACAGATGAGAAAAAGGCTGTTTATCGCCTTTTCCCACGATAGCTTACCTGGGTTTTCCTGGTGCCCAAGATTGGCCTGAAAGAGGAGCGACGCGTACTTTGGTACGCGAGCGACGGTTTGAAGGCCAAGGTTGGGTGCCAGGGAAAGCCAGGCTATGCGGCCACAATACGGCGCTGATAGGCTCGAACCAGCAACGAGATACCAAAGTTGAGCACAAAGTACATCGCAAACACCAGGCCGTAGAGCATAAGCACCTGCGACAGGTCGATCGCGTGGGCCATCACGACGTTTGCCGTGTACATGAGCTCGGCCACGTTAATGCCCGAAAGATACGAGCTGTCCTTGATGACAGTCGTGCACTGGCTAAACAGCGCCGGAATGATCGTCTTAAACGTCTGCGGCAGAATGATGTAGCGCATGGTGGCAAAGAAGCCAAAGCCCTGGCTCTGCGCTGCCTCAAACTGGCCGCGCGGAATCGAGTTGAGGCCGCCACGCACAATCTCGGCCATAACAGCGCTGGTAAACAGCGTAAAGGCGATGGTCGAAATCACAATGTCCAAACCCTGTACCGTAAAGTAGATAAACAGGATCCACAGCAGGTTTGGCGTGCAACGGAACAGCTCAATATAGGCGCTCACCAAAATACGGAACGGGCGGGGCGCATAGCTCTTAACGAGCGCCAGCACCGTGCCAAAGATGAGCGAGAAAAAGATCGACAGCGCCGAGATCTCGATCGTCTTAACAAAGCCGCCCCAGATGTAGAGCAGGTTGGTCGCGTTGAAGATTTCCATGCGCTAGGCCTCCTCTACGTTGTCGAGCCCCAGCTCGGCCAGGCTCACACCGCGCGGACGCTCCTTTGAGCGGCGCTCGAGCCATTGCACCAGCATGGCGAGCGGAAAGCAGATGATGAAGTACATAAGGCAGCAGACGATATATCCCTGCAGGTACCCGTACAGACTCACAAAGTTGTCGGAACGGTACATAAGGTCGCCGCCGGCCACGAGCGCCAGCACCGACGTGTTCTTGACCAGATTGAGCGCCTGGTTACACAGCGGCGGCAAAATGATCTTGAACGTCTGGGGCAGCACGATGTACCAGTATGCCTGCACGCGAGTGAAGCCCTGGCTCTGGGCCGCCTCCATCTGACCGCGCGGAACCGCCTCGATACCAGTGCGGATGACCTCCGAAATGTAGGCCGCGTGATACAGGCCCACGCCCAAGAAGCCCAGCACAAACGGCGCGATGCGCACCGGCTGGTCGGCGCCGGTTATGGCCTGCAAAAACTGCGGACCGGCCATGTACATAAAGAGCACCTGCACGGGCAGCGGGGTGTTCTGGTAAAACTCCACGTACACGCGGCTTATGGCGCGCAGCACGCGCGAGCGAGTGGTAGAGAACACGCCCAGCAGCGTGCCCAGCACCAGCGACAGCAGCAGACCGGCAACGACCACCTGCAGTGTCACGCCAAAGCCCTCCCAGAAGGGCCCCATGTTTTGAAATGTCGTCGACCAGCGGTCGGCGTCAAACAATCCTTCGAGCATTTGATTCCTTCCTTGGACGATGCGCCTATACAAGACCCCAGGTCTTGACCTCTTGGTCGAGCCAGCCATCGGCCAGGCGATCGCAAATCACCTGATCGACCACGGCCGAAAGGTCGCAGCCCTTCTTGGTCGCCACGCCGTAGCCCTGCTCGCCAAACTTGACCTCGGGCTGCAGCAGCTCAACGGTCTCGTTCATGTAACCGGCCAGCGTGGAGCGGTCCATGGCAAAGACGTCGATATTGCCGGCGTCGAGCGAACTCTTGATGATGGGGTAGCCGCTAAAGGCCCTAAACTCGGGCTTGCAGCTAAAGCCGTTGTCCTTGATCATCTGCTCGATCAGGCCCTGCGTGGTAGCACCCTGGCTCACGCCGATGACCTTGCCATCCAGGTCCTCAATCGAGGTAAAGCCCGAACGCTTCTTGACCATGAGTCCCACGTAGTCGGTGCGGTACGGCGTCGAGAAATCCCAGCTCTTCTTGCGCTCGTCGGTGATGGTGTAGGTCGCCGCGACTACGTCAAGTTGGCCGTTATCGATCAGCGGGCCGCGTGTCTTGGGCGTTACATCGGTAAACTCGACAAGCTCCTGGGCACGGGCCTCCTTGTAGCTCACGCCAAAGACGGCAGCGGCGATCTGGTAGCACAAATCGACTTCCATGCCCTCAAAGCGGCCCTTGGCGGTGTCGTAATAGCCGTAGCCGGGAACGTCCTTCTTAACGCCGGCATTCAGATGGCCACGCGACTTGATGGCCGCAAGCTTGGACCCCTTGTCGGAACCCTCGCCGCTGGTGGAGTTGCCGCAACCGGTAAGCGCGGTCCCCGTCAGCGCGAGCATGCCGGCGCCAGCCAGCTGCAAAAGGTGACGGCGCGACACGGCCGCCCTCGTCATATCCGTCATGTCCATCACCGCGCCTAGTGCAGAATCTTGGACAGGAACTCGCGGCAGCGCGGGTTCTCGGGGTTATCGAAGAAGTGCTCGGGCGTGCCCTCCTCCAGGATGCGGCCGTCCTCCATAAAGATGACGCGGTCGGCCACCTGGCGCGCAAAGCCCATCTCATGCGTCACGCAGATCATGGTGATGTCCTCCTGTGCGAGCTCAATCATAACGTCCAGAACCTCCTGGACCATCTCGGGGTCGAGCGCCGAAGTCGGTTCGTCAAACAGGATGATGGGCTGCTTGGTGCACAGGGCACGGGCAATGGCGATGCGCTGCTGCTGACCGCCCGAGAGGTTCTGCGGATACTCGCCTGCCTTATGCGCCATGCCGACGCGTTTGAGCGCGGCGATGGCAATCTCGGTCGCCTCCTCCTTGCTCTTCTTTTGCAGCTTGATGGGCGCGAGCGTCAGGTTGCCCAGTACCGTCATGTTGGGATACAGGTTGAACTGCTGAAACACCATGGAGCTGTACTTACGAGCCATCTCCAGGTGATTCTTTTTGGTGAGCGGCGTACCGTCGATGACGACCTCGCCCGACGTGGGCTCCTCCAGATAATCGACGCAACGGATGAGCGTCGACTTACCCGAGCCGGAAGGCCCGATCATTACGAGCTTCTCGCCGCGCTTGACGGTGAGATTGATATCTTTGAGCACATGCAGGTCGCCAAAGTACTTGTTGAGATGCTTGATCTCGATCATGTCTGCCATGAATGTCCCTTCCCTGCGTTTACACGAGTTGCACTATTGTACGGAAAGAACCACGTTTCTGCAGCCCACACTACATTCCCGTAAAGAACCCGCAACCTTTAACCCACTCATTGGGGACAGACTTAAATGAGAGGGCACTCATTTAAGTCTGTCCCCAATGAGTACCCAGCCAACCAAAAAGGGGCGCGACCGCAATGGCCACGCCCCCTCAACATCAACTATATGCCGCTCGGCCCCTACGCGAGCTTTGCGCCGACGATCTTTGCCGCGGCAGGCTTATCAAAGTTGCCGCCGGTGGCCTTGCCGAGTGCTCCCATGACCTGGCCCATCTGCTTCTTGGAAGTAGCGCCCAGCTCGGCGATGACCTGCTCGATCAGGGCCTCGAGCTCCTCGCCCGAAACCTGCGCGGGCAGCAGGCTCTCCAGAATCTTGACCTGCTCGGTCAGGTTGTCGGTACGCTCCTGGTCGGTGCCGACCTTGATGGACATCTCCAGCGTCTCGCTCGTCTGCTTAATCAGACGCTTGATCATGCTGTTGACGTCCTCCTCGGTCACATCGCGGCGCTCGTTAACCTCGATATTCTTCACCTCGGCCTTGACCTGGCGAATGATGGACAGGCGAACCTTATCCTTGGCCTTCATGGCGGCGATCATTTCCTGCTGCAGCTCTTCGTTGGTCATCTGCAAATCCTCCTCAATAGTGTGGGCGGCACTCACACGAGCGCCGCCCCATGATTACTCAGTCGTCGACGAATCGTCGGTCGAGCTCTTGGTGACGCCCTTCAGACTCACGTTATAGGGTACGTCCTTGGGCATGGGGTTGACGGTGATGTCGGCGTCCTTCTTGTACTGCTCCAGCCACTCGCTGTACGCGGTGCTTGCCGTCTGCGTCTTCACCACGTTGGAGACGTACTTCTTGATGTCCTTGGGCACCTGCTTAATGTCATCGACCTGATTATCGACATGGAAGTAGTCGGTGCACTTGATGATGTGGTAACCATAGGTCGACTCGACGACTTCGCTCACGTCGCCCTTGTTGAGCCCCTCGAGCGCCGCCTGGTAGCTGTCGACGAAGGTGGTGAGCTTGTCCCAGCCCACATCGCCCTTCTTCTCCTTGGAGCCGGTATCGTCGGAATACTGCTCCACGGCGTCCTCAAAGCTCAGCTCGCCGGAGTTGATCTTATCCAGGCACTCCTGCGCCTTGGCCTTGGCAGCGGCCTTGTCCTCGTCAGATGCGTCGGAATCGACCTTGATCAGGATATTCGACGAGCGGCGAGCATCGTTGTAGTTAGACAGGTTCTCGTTGATGTAATCGACGATCTCGCTGTCCTTGGGCTTGCTGGTGGGCGCCACGGCATCCTTAAGCTTTTGCTGTGCCAGGCTCTCCTTGAGCGAGTCCTTGTAGGTGTCCTCGGTATAGCCGTAGGTCTTAAGGGTCTTCTTAAAGGTCTTGGCACCGCCCGCGCTCTTGCACGCATCCTTCCATGCCTTCTCGACCTCCTCATCCGACACCGTCACGCCGTTTTCCTTCTGCGCCTGCTGAAGCAGAATCTGCTGCGTGTAGGACTCGATGAGCTGCTTGCGGTACTTTTTGGGCGTCAGATCGTTGTCGACCAGATACTGCGCCCAGTCCTTGTCCTTGGTGTAGCCGTAGGACGTGCGCATGCTCATGATTTGCTTGGTCACGGTATCCTCGGTGAGGTTGGTGCCATTGATGGTGGCAGCCACGCCACCAGTGAGCTTATAGCCCGAGCTGGCGCTTTCGGTCTGCGACATCAGACCGGAGCACGCCATGGCCGAGACGGAAAGCAGCATTGCCAGCACGCCGATAACCACCAGGACGATCTTGACGGTCTTAGACACGTACGTCTTGCGCTGCTTCTTACGAGAGCTGGAGGCAGCGCGAGTCTGCTGCTCGGGCGTCGGCGCGGCCTCGGAGTTCTTTTTCTTGTTTGCCATAGTTGGCCTTTCGCATTACGAATCGAACAAACGCCATTGTGTCACAACGCGGACCCCGCGACACACCTGGCACATGGGGGACAAGTTAATCTGCACCATTTTGGTGCAAAGGGGACAGCTCTGGCAGCTGGCAGCTAGGGACCGTCCCCAAGTGCCGGCACATAAGGAACGTCCCCAGGCGCCGGCTTAGCTCCACCTTAGAAGTGGCGGCGGATGGCGTCGACCATGCCTTGGCACGTGGCCTGGCCGAGCACATCGGCTGCGGCATCGGCATCCATAAAGATATTCATAAGCGCTTGCAGAGCCTCGACCTGGCCGCCCGGCTCGGCAATACCCAAATTGATGATGATCTGCGCCGGCACGGGGGCGCCCATGCCCGCCATAGCATTGAACGTCACGGGCGCGGCGGGCTTTACCACCGCGATATAGGGCTTAGCCACAAACCTCGGATCGGTATGCGGGATGGCGATGTTAGCCGCCGGCATGGCAAGACCCGTGGGATAGGCATCCTCGCGAACGCGGACGGCGTCGAGCCAACCGGGCACAATGTAGCCGCGAGGTGCAAGCTCGTCCTCGAGCCGCGCAAACACCTCATCCGGCGTCGCGCACTCCCAATCAAAAAACACCAGCTCAGGCGTAAACAGTGCTTCGCTATCCGCCATGCGCTCACCTCTCTCACCTAGTCACCTGCGACGTTCTTGAATGACTAGTCATTCAAGAACGTCGCAGGTGACTACCAAAAACAAAAGGTGGCCACACGCACCTTGGCGCCAATGACCACCCTGACTACTCGGCTAAATTGTACTGTGCGCCACTAGCCGCGCGGCGCATCAATTGCGACCTTGCCGCTCTCCAGCACGTGGACGCGGCCGTCGGCGAGCATCTGCACGACCTCGGGATACAGCACGTGCTCAATCGCGTGGATGTGCTCCTCGAGCGCATCGACGTCCCAGCCTTCCTCAACGGCCAGCGCGCGCTGGGCAATGATGGGGCCGTTGTCGTAGATCTCGTTGGCAAAATGCACGGTCACACCAGTTACCTTGACGCCGCGCGCAAAGGCATCGTCGATGGCGTGCGCACCGGTAAAGCTCGGCAGCAGCGCCGGATGCAAGTTGACCACGCGGTTGGGAAACGCCGCCAGTAGCGGCGTATGCACCATGCGCATATAGCCAGCCATGACCACATATTCGCAGCCGCGCTCGAGCAGCTCGTGCGCAATGATCTCGTCAGCGGCGATGGGGTCGGCATAGACATCCTTGGACAGCGTAAGCGTCTGGATACCCGCACGCTCGGCACGCTGCAGACCCTTGGCTGAAGGGCGACTCGACACCACGAGCTCAATCGAGGCGTTGAGCTTATCCGCGGCGATCAGGTCGATCAGCGCCTGCAGGTTGGTACCCGAACCGCTGATAAGCACGCCGATCTTAAGCGGCTCGGCCGTATCGGTGCCGGTCGGACGGGTGTAGGGCACAAAGCCCAGGCCCTCGGCAGCAGCCATCTGCTCGTTAGCGCTCATCGGAGTACACGACCTTACCGGAACCCTCGACGCACTCGCCCACGCGGAACGGCTTCTCGCCCAGCGCGACCAGGGCCTCGGTCACCGCGGCCTCGTCCTCGGGGGCAACGATCAGGCACAGGCCGACGCCCATGTTGAAAGTCTTGCACGCCTCGTTGGGCGCGAGCTCGGCCTGGCGCGACACGTAGGTGATGACGGGAGGAACGTCCCAGCCCATCTCGGCACCGTTACGGGTGACCACGGCGTCAACGTCGTCGGCAAGCGCGCGGTTGAGGTTCTCGGTGATGCCGCCGCCGGTGATGTGGGCGATGGCGTGCACCGGAGCGCCACCGCGGAGCAGCTCCAGAATCGGCTTGACGTAGATGCGCGTAGGAGCCAACAGGGCGTCTGCCAGCGATGCACCGCCGAGCTCCTCGAGCGGACGGCTCAGCTCCTCGGCCTTAGCGGCGGCCTCGGGCGTGCCCGGCTTGATGCCGTCGACACCAATGACCTTGCGCACGAGCGAGTAACCGTTGGAATGCACGCCGGTGGAAGGCAGGCCCAGGATCACATCGCCGGGGCGAACGTTCGCGGGGTCGAGCATCTTGGGACGGTCGACGACGCCCACGGTAAAGCCGGCAAGGTCGTAGTCGGCAGGCGCCATGACGCCGGGGTGCTCGGCCATCTCGCCACCCACGAGCGCGCAGCCCGCGAGCTTGCAGCCGTCGGCCACGCCCTTGATGATCTTTGCCATGTGCTCGGCCTCAATGTGGCCGATGGCGACGTAGTCCAGGAAGAACAGCGGCTCGGCGCCCGAAGCCAAGATGTCGTTGACGCACATGGCGACCAGGTCCTGGCCCACCGTCTCGTGACGGTCCATGATCTGGGCGAGCACGAGCTTGGTGCCCACGCCGTCGGTACCGCTAATCAGAATCGGGTCTTCCATATCCTTAAGCGCAGCGGCCGAGAACAGGCCACCAAAGCCACCGATACCGCCGATGACCTCGGGGCGGTTGGTGTCCTTAACCATTTGCTTAATAGCGTCGACGGCGCGGCCGCCCTCGGCGGTATCGACGCCGGCATCCTCATACGTCACATGCTTGCTGTCGCTCATCTGAGCCTTCCTCTCCCACTACCGCTTGACGCACAGACGCCAAACGGTGCTCATAGTTGCCCTAAGTTCGGCGCGCATTCTGGCAACGCGCGCCGCTCAATCAACAAAACAGCAGGTGAAACCTACCAAAATAAACCTGTCCCTAAATGGCAGGTTTTATGCCTCGCCGTGCTTCTCTTCCCAGCTGCGGTCATCGTATTTCTCGACCACGGCGTCGTCGTCAAAGTGCAGCGGCTTATCCAGGTTGCGGGGCTTAAAGCCCTCCATAAACTTGTCGCGGCCAAAGCTCTCGGGAATCGCCACGGGATAACGGCCGGTAAAGCACGCGTCGCAGTAGCCACCCTTGGGCATGACCTTCAGCAGGCCCTCAACCGAAAGGAAGGCCAGCGAATCGGCGCCGATGTACTCGCAGATCTCCTCGACCGTCTTGTTGGCGCTGATGAGCTGCGACTGCACGTCGGTATCGATGCCGTAGAAGCACGGCCAGATGACCTCGGGCGAGTTGATGCGGATGTGAATCTCCTTGGCGCCGGCATTGCGCAGCATCTTGACGAGCTGCACCATGGTGGTGCCGCGCACGATGGAGTCGTCGATGACGACCAGACGTTTGCCCTCGATGTTGTCGCGCAGCGGGTTGAGCTTCATGCGCACGCCCATGGCGCGCAGCTCCTGCGTGGGCTCGATAAACGTACGGCCCACATAGCGATTCTTGATGAGGCCCTCGCCAAAGGGAATGCCGCTCTCGTGCGAATAGCCCTCCGCGGGCGGCAGGCCGGAGTCGGGAACGCCGATGACCAGGTCGGCCTCGACGGGCTCCTCGTGTGCCAGCTGACGACCCATGTCGTAGCGGCAAGCGTAGACGCTCTTGCCGTTCATGATGGAGTCGGGGCGGGCAAAGTAGACCTGCTCAAAGATGCAGTTGGCCGGCTCTTCAGCTGCAGGCACGCCCTGCTCGGATACCAGGCCCTCGGCACTGATGCGCAAGATCTCGCCGGGACGGACGTCGCGAACGTACTCGGCGCCCACGATATCGAGCGCGCACGTCTCGGAGGCAACGACCCAGCCGCCAGCGTGCGTAACATGGACGGCGGAGTCGACCGTCGAGGCATCGTCTTGCGAGGGCAGCTGCGAAACAGAAGCGGCGTCGGCCTGGTCCAGGCCCTCGTCCACGAGCTTGCCCAGCACCATCGGACGAATGCCATGCGGATCGCGGAAGGCGTAGAGTGCCTGCTCGTTGATGAGCGTCATGGCGTAGCCGCCGCGCACGAGCTCCATGGTCTTGCGAATGCCCTCGCGCAGGTGGCCCGTACGCTGGGTAAAGTAGCCGATAAGCTTGGTCGCAACCTCGGAATCCGAATTGGAGAGGAACGGCACGCCCAACTCGATCAGCTGACGGCGCAGCTCGTCGGTGTTGACCAGAGTGCCGTTGTGAGCAAGCGCGATGATGACGCTGTTGATGGTAGAAAGATGCGGCTGCGAGGCTTCCCAGCTCTTGGCGCCGGCGGTACCATAGCGCACGTGGCCCACGGCCAGCTGGCCGGAGAGCGTCGACAGGTCGGCGTTGGAGAACACGCGATCGAGCAGTCCCAGGTCTTTACGAACCATAACCGTGCCGCCATCGCCCACGGCGATTCCCGCCGATTCCTGGCCGCGATGCTGCAGCGCGCGCAGACCAAAGTACGTCAGTCGAGCCACATCGCGATCGGGTGCCCACACACCAAAAATGCCGCATTCCTCATGCAGCTGGTCGGAGTCCGGATCATACGTCGACATGGTCTTCACCTGTCCCGCGGCGCGCTCGGCCGCGTGGATGGTTTCTTGAGACATGGTATCCCCTCAGAGCCTCGTTATTTGGCGTTACCTGCCCTATTATACGCACGGCAAGACAAGCACTCCCGCGCATGAGCAGCGCTTTTTAAAAGCCCACCGAGCTTATAATCCGTTTTGCAGCCAAACATTTTATTGGGAAACCTATGCTCGAGACCAACGATCCCGTATGCCTCCGTCGCGGCGCGTCTCGTCCACCGTTAGGGCCTACATTGCTGCAATTGGGCCATTCGTCCTGTCTTTTAGCAGGTCGACGGCGTATCCTTGTAACCTACAACAAAGCGAGAAAGGTTCTGTATGGATCGAAACGAACTCGACCCCAGCGTCCCCAGCGCTACGGAGGTTAAGAAGATCCCCCTCATCATTAAGGTGTATGCCGTCCTGTGCATCCTGTCCGGTGTTGGTACGCTCCCGTCGGTCGGCGCCTTTATGTGGCAGGTCATCACCGCACTCATCAACGGCAACGCCGCCGCCAAGCTCGGCGACAACACGCTCGTCGCGGTCGGCCTTATCGTCGCCGGCATCATGCTCTCGGCGGCGAGCGCGGTCATCTTAATCATCTTCGGCCTAGACCTCATCAAGAACCAGCGCCGCAACGCCGCGCGCCTGTCCTACATCCTTATCGCATTTACCGTCGTTGAGCTTTTGGTCGACGTGATGCTCCAGGGTATCGGGCCGTTCCTGTTGCGCCCCGCCATCCAGCTCGGCATCCTCATTGCGCTTTCGGCCACCGTTGACCCCACGCTTCGCCAGGAGCGCGAACTGCAGCGCCGCCTGCAGGAGATGCTCGATCGCGACGCCGCCGCCGAGGGCATGCTCGGCCGCGATGAGACCGGCGAAGGCTACATCAAGCTCAACTACTTCAACCTGTTCTGGGTATTCTTTGTCTGCTGCGTGCTGGGCCTGATCCTGGAGGACATCTGGCACATGACGGTCGACGACCCGGGCGTCTACCAGAACCGTGCCGGCATGTTGTTTGGCCCCTTCAGCCCCATCTACGGATTTGGCGCCGTACTCATGACCATGGTGCTCAACCGCTTCTACAAAAAGAGCCCCATCATTATCTTTTTGGTGAGCGCCTTGCTTGGCGCAAGCTTTGAGGTGTTCGTGGGCTGGTTTATGCAGACCTCGTTCGGTGTGGTCTCGTGGAGCTACTCGCATATGAAGCTCTTTGGCATGCCCGATCCGCTCGCCGTGCTTACGGGCGGACGTACCTGCACGGGCTTTGCCTGCCTGTGGGGCCTGGGCGGACTCATCTGGATCAAGCTGCTGCTGCCCAGATTGCTCAAACTCATTAACATGATTCCCTGGAAGAGCCGCTACTCGGCCACCGTCATCTTTACCGTCATCATGCTGGTCGACGGCGTCATGACGCTGCAATCGCTCGATTATTGGTATCAGCGCGTCAACGGCACGGAACCGGATATTCCCGTTGCGCAGTTCTACGGCAAGTACTTCGATAATGAGTATATGGAAAATCGCTTCCAGAGCATGACCATTGACCCGAGTCGCTCGACGCGTGTGACGCCCGTGGAACTCGGCCAGTAGGGGGATTGATGAAAATCGCGATTCTCTGCATTGGCAATCGTCTTATGCTTGACGACGGTGTGGGTCCAGCGGTGTACGACGCGCTTGAAGCGGGCTATCGTTTCGGCGACGATGTCGCACTCTACGATGCAGGGTGCATGACTATGGATTTGTTGCCGCATGTGTGCAAAGCTGATTTCGTCATCGTTGTTGATGCGGTAGACGGAACGGGC
>CALKBB010000205.1 GCA_937989795.1 uncultured Collinsella sp.
AGACGGCGCCGGTGCTGCTGCAGAGCCGGTCGAGGTGCACGTCGCCTCGCTCAAGGGGCCGACCTCGATTGGTCTGGTGCAGTTTATGGACCGGGCGGCCGATGGCGGGACGGACAATGAGTTTGACTTTGCGATTAGCGCCGCCGCCGACGAGATCGTGCCCAAGGTTATTCAGGGCGATATCGACATTGCCCTGGTGCCCGCCAACGTGGCGAGCGTGCTTTACAACAAGACCGAGGGCGCGGTACAGGTCATCGACATCAACACGCTGGGCGTGCTGAACGTGGTGACGGGCGACGCGGACGTGACCTCGTTTGGCGACCTGGCGGGTCGCACCGTCTACATGACGGGCAAGGGCACCACGCCGGAGTACGTCATGAGCTACCTGCTGGAGCGCGCGGGCCTGACCGGCCGGGTGGCGCTTGAGTTTAAGAGCGAGCCCACCGAGGTGCTGTCGGCCCTGCTTGCCGACCCGTCCGCCGTGGGCGTGCTGCCGGAGCCGTTCAAGACCGCTGCCATCGCCAAGAGCGAGGGCAAGCTGTCGGCACCGGTAAGTCTGACCGATGTGTGGGATGAGCTGGCGGGCAACACGGACTCCCGTTTGCTGACGGGCGTGACCGTGGTGCGCCGTGCTTTTGCCGAGGAGCATCCCGAGGCCGTGGCGGAATTCTTGAGCTGCCATGCGGCGAGCGTGAAGGCCGTCAACGCGGCGCCGGCGGACTGGGCTCAGGCCGTGGTCGATGCAGGCATCGTGGATAACGCCACGATTGCCGAAAAGGCGATTCCCGGGTGCATGCTCGTGTGCATGACGGGGAAGGATATGAAGGCGGCGCTCGGTGGGTACCTGAAGGTGCTGGCCGATGCGGACGCGAGCGCCGTGGGCGGCAAGCTCCCGGCTGATGATTTCTACTACATGGAGTAGCCCGTGCGTGCGTTTGCTCGACACATGACAAAGCGTATGAAGGCGGTGGCGGCAGCAGGTGCCGTTGCCGCCTTTTGGCTTGCCGTGTGGGTGCTGGTGGCGGGGCTCGTGGCGCAGCCGCTGATTTTGCCGGGGCCGGGCGCTGTTGTGGTGGCGTTGCTGCGGCTGGTGTGTGATGCCAACACGTGGGCGATTCTGGTGGGCTCAGGCGCACGAATCTTGGGCGGACTGGCGCTTGCCGCGATCTGCGGCGGTGTACTGGCGGGAGTCTCAGTGCGATCGCGGACGTTTGTCCGCCTGGTGGCGCCGGCGCTTTCGTTTGTTAAGGCGACGCCGGTTGCCTGCGTGGTGGTCCTGCTGCTCATTTGGTTGGGGTCGGCGCGCGTGAGCATTGCAGCGGTCTTTTTGATGGCGCTGCCGGGCGTGTATTTTTCGCTGGTCGAGGGCTTGACGCAAGCGGATAAGCCGCTGGAGCAGATGTTTCGTCTGCATGGCGTGCGGGGTTGGCGTCTGTTTTGCGCCCATACCTGGCGCGAGGTCCTGCCGTTTGTGCTTTCGTGCGCCCGGGCCGTGATTGGCATGAGCTGGAAGGCCGGCGTGGCGGCGGAGCTGATCGGCATGGCGACGGGCACCGTGGGCGAGCGTATCTATCAGGCAAAGCTGCTTATCGAGACAGCGGATCTGCTGGCGTGGACCGTGCTGGTCGTTGCCGCCTCGTGGGCTTGTGAGCGCGTGCTCGTGTGGCTGCTGCGGGTTTCGGGACCCGCGGCGTGGCGCGTGGCCGTGCGGGCGCATGGGCATGGATTGCGCGGGCGTGCGGGGGCTGCGAGCGATAGCGCTGCGGCGGAGCTTGCGCTTGCCGTGGGCGATCGCGCGC
>CALKBB010000206.1 GCA_937989795.1 uncultured Collinsella sp.
CCGCGATATCGGAGAACTCGTTGGTCATCTGCGTGTTGGTATGCTCGATGGAAGGCGCCGAGCTCAGCAGGGTCGCCGCCGCCACGCTTTCCACATGGCGTTGAGCCAGAACAGGGTTGCCATAGCGGGCGAAGATGACCTCGCCCTGCTCGGTGAGTTTGAAACGGCACTTGACGGAGCCGACCGGCTGTGCGAGCACGGCGCGGTTGGCCGGGCCGCCGCCACGGCCCACGGCACCGCCGCGACCGTGCATGAGCACCAGGTCGATATCGTTCTTCTCTGCCCACTTGGCGATGCGCTCCTGCGCGGAGTGCAGCGCGAGCATGGCCGTGGTAGGACCGGCATCCTTGGAAGAGTCGGAATAGCCCAGCATGACCTCCATGCGGCGGTTGGTCTGGGCAAGGCGCTTTTGCACCACGGGTAGCGTAAGCATCTGATCGAGCACGTCGACGCAGCCCTCGAGGTCCTCGAGCTGCTCGAACAACGGGATCACGTCGAGCTCGGGGACATCCTCCTCGTGTGCAAAGGACAGGTGCGCCAGCTCAAAGACGTCGGCCACATGCTGAGCGCTCTTGGTAAACGAGATGATGTAGCGGTGCGCCATCTTCTTGCCGTAGCGCTTTTGGATGGAGCCGATAGCGCGGAAGGTATCGATGACCTCGCGCGTCATGGGCTGCAGGTCGCCATGGATACCGTTCTCGTGGATATCCTTAAGGGCGCGGGCATGCACCACGGAGTGCTGACGGAACTCCATCTCGACCATATGGAAGCCGAAGGACTCGACCTGCCAGATGATGGTTTGGACCGGGCCGTAGGCAGCACGGACGGCACCGCAGGCGGCCAGCGAACGCTGGACGACGCGCAGGTCATCCAGGAACTCGTCGGCGCTGTGGTACATGGTGTCGGTGATACGACGGACGGTGGCGTTCAGGCGGTCGGCCATGACGAGCATGACGGCGCGATGCGGCTCGTGCTCGGAGATCAGCTCGGCGCGGGCCGTGTAACGAGGGCTCATCTCGACCTGATGGTTCCACAGGTTAATGAGCTCGGCCGACGGCTTGCTGTAGGTAGCCTCGAGCGTGAGGTTGCGGCCGATGTGGCGGCACTTGTCCTCGAGCTTGAGCACCATGTGCGTAAAGTACTTGGCGGCGACCTCACGGCTCACCTTGGCGGTGACGTTGGGGTTACCGTCGCGGTCGGAACCGATCCAGCTGCCGGGATGGAAGAACGCCGGGCACAGCGGCGGCACAGTACCGGCCTTGTCGCCCAGCACCCAATCGTCAAAACGACGATAGATAACGGGGATAACGTCGAACAGCGTGTTATCGAAGATGTCGATGATGGTATCGGCTTCCTCGACCGGCGTGGGCTTCTTGAGCGCGATGGGACTCGTACGCACCAGGGCGTCGATCTCCTGCAGCATATGGCGCTCGTTCTCCACCAGGTCGGAGCCGCCCAGACGCGGACGCTCCTCCAGCAGGTTGGAGATACGGCGGATCTTGCCCTCGACGGCCTTACGACGGGCCTCGGTGGGATGTGCGGTAAAGACAGGGTGGAACTCGAGCTTGTCGAGCAGCTCGTTGGCACCCTCGGCACCCAGCTCATTCACCAGCTGGTGATAGGCAACGGTAAGCTCGTTGGCAGGATCGACCTCGGTATCGGTCGACGCACCGGCCTCGCGCTCGCGCAGCTGCGCCACACGGTAGTTCTCCTCCGACAGGTTTGCCAGATGGAAAAAGCTCGTAAAGGCGCGAACGATGACCTGCTGCTTATCGAGCGGCAGGCTGTCGATCAAATCGACGACCTCACGAAATGCCACGGCAGTGGGCTCGTCGGCGGTGGGCACGCCCTGCTCGTCGACGGCTTCGTCGGCAGCGCAGGTACCGGGGTTGCCGGCATTGACCACAATCTCGGCTGTCAAAATCTTGTCGAACAGGTCCGCGATCTCGGGATCATACTCGCTAAGCACACGGCGCTCCAGGCGCAAGAACAGCGCCAGATTGTCGCGCAGCTCCTCGGGGATCTCGATCTCGGCGAGACGCTCCCTGGACTCGGCATTCGAGCCGATTCGGTTAACGAGGCGGTTGACCACGGCAGCGACGCGCGCCGCGGCTTCGGGTACAGACTGGTTGCTTAGGTTCTCAGCCACGTTTCCTCCCATTCCTCCTTCTATGCACGTAACATGCGGTATTCATTATAGGCGCTTGAGAAATACTTTCGACACTGATTGCGCTTTACCACACAAAAGTATTTTCTGCATTGCAAGGGTTTTTGCCCCAAATGGTCGTATTTCTCGGTGGGCGGCATACGTAAACGGGGGCATTCCGCATAAAAGCGAAACACCCCCGTAACAATCGCTCTCCATGAGCAGGGCACGTTAGCAGGCCCGAAGCTCAAAAAGATGCGCTACAGGCGCTCGCGAACCGCCTCGACGACGTTGTCCAGATCGGCGAGCACCTCGTCATGGCTCTGCATGTCGCGCACCTTGACCTTGCCGGCGGCAAGCTCGTCGCCGCCCAGGACCAGGATGAGCTTGGCGCCTACCTTATCGGCTTGCTTAAACTGGGCCTTGAGCGAACGACCCTGATAGTCGGCCTCGGTCACGATACCTGCGGCGCGAAGCTCCTGCGTAATGGCAAAGACGTTCTGACGCAGCTCCTTGCCGGCGTTGGCGACATAGACGCACGGGGCCTCATCGGCACCCAAATCGCTGCCAAAGGCCTGCAGGGCCAGCAGGGCGCGCTCAAAACCGACAGCAAAGCCGACGCCCGCCGTGGGCTTGCCACCCTCGAGCTCGACCAGGCCATCGTAGCGGCCGCCGCCGCCGATGGAGCCGACGCCGGCGCCAGGGGCCTCGACCTCAAAGACAGTACGGGTGTAGTAGTCCAGGCCGCGCACCAAGGTGGGATCCTCGACATACTCGATACCGGCGGCATCCAGATAGCGCTTGACCTGCTCGTAGTGCTCGCGGCACTCATCGCACAGGTTGTCACCCATCAGCGGAGCCTCGGCCATGATCTCGCGGCAGTGGTCGTTCTTGCAGTCGAAGGCACGCAGCGGGTTGAGCTCGGCGCGCTCGCGGCACTCATCGCACATCTCGTCGGCGTGATCGAGGATGAACTGCTTAACCTGCTCGCGATAAGCCGGACGGCACTGGGCGTCACCCATCGAGTTGATGAGCAGACGAAGCTTGGAAAGATCGAAGCCCAGGCGCTTGTAGAACTCCATGAGCATGATGATGCACTCGGCGTCTGCCGCCGGATCGGGAGCGCCGAGCCACTCGATGCCCACCTGGTGGAACTGGCGCAGGCGGCCCTTCTGGGGACGCTCGCCGCGGAACATGGCCTCGGCGTAGTAAGCCTTAAACGGCGTGGAGCCCTGGGGCACCAGATTGTTCTCGACGACGGCGCGCACCACGCCGGCCGTGCCCTCGGGGCGAAGCGCCAGGCGCTGCTTGGGCTTGAGTTTGGTGTCGGTGCCCTCGGTAAAGACGCGCTCCAGGTTGGCACCGCTGAACACGCGGAACATTTCCTTGCGCACGACGTCGGTCGACTGGCCGATACCGTGGACAAACACGTCAACCTGCTCGATCGCGGGCGTCTCGATGGGTTTAAAACCAAACGGCTCGAACACGCCGGCCGCAATCTGCTGCATCTTTTGCCAGGCGCGCATCTCGGCGCCGATAAGGTCGCGGGTTCCCTCCGCCTTCTGTGCCTGCATGGGCAAACACCTTTCTTTTGTATCGCGTCATAGGTAGTGGACATTATACGGCACAAAGCAGCAACGCGGCGGCGCGCCTGACCGAACGAGGGTATGGGGACTCGTTCGGCCAGACGCGCCGCCGCTGTTTGTGATCCCTTTTCCTCCGTCCCCTTCGGATCACGTGATCTGTTGGGGACGGAGGAAAAGGGATCGTCCTTTGGCCTGCGGCGACCTTGGAAACCGAATGATGGTACGAGCATCCATTCGGCTTCCAAGGCGGCCACGGACAGAACGGGACGAACAGAAGAGAGCGACGGACGTCTACTCCCCCGCCACGCACGCGCGCAGCTTGGCGGCGATGGGCTCGGATGCCAGCAGGAACACGAGCATGACCACGGAGCACGCCAAGCACACGATCCAGGTGCTCGCAAAGGAGCCCGAGACGGCAAAGAGCACGTAGACCTGCCACAGCTCACCGACAAAGCTCATGCCGGCAAGCACCGCCGAGGTAGCGATAACGGTGAGCGAGCCCAATACGCGGCCACTCACCTTATCGGCAACATGGCCGATAACGAGCGAACCCACGACGCTCACTACGGTGGAGATGGCATTGGAGATGTTGTACTGCGCAAGGGAAATGCCCAGGTCGCTGACGATCAGCGGCTGGAATAGGCTCATGCAGTTGACGAAAATCGTGTAGCACGTGGCCATGATCACGAAGCCGGAGGCCACCACGAGCCAGCCGGGGAAGAACTTACGCTGCTGGGGCATACTGCTCCTTATTTAACAAACGAATAGCCGGCGCAGGGGCCGGTAGTGCCCAAGATTGCCTTGAAAGACAAGGGCATAGGCCTTACGGCCATGCCCGCAGGCTTGAAAGGCAAGGTTGGGTGCTACCGGTGGTCGGCGATATAGCCCAAAGCGACGGCGGTATAAGCCGCAGCACCGAGCGGCAGCTCGGCATCGTTAAAACGTGCCTTGGGATGGTGCTGGGCAAAGCGTTCGTCCGTGTCGGTTACGGCCGCGCCCACGGTAAAGTACGCACTCGGAATCTCGCTCGAGATAAGCGCAAAGTCCTCACTCGCCATGGCATGGAAAAGCGGCAAGAAAGCCGCCTTGGGCAGCACTGCGCCCACGTAGCCAAGCGACGCCTGAGTCATATCGCTGTCGAGTACAAGCGGCGGAACATCCGAAAGCGTCTCGATGGTCGCCGGCGTACGATAGGTCGTAGCAACGCCGTTAACGACCTCCGCGATGCGGGTCTTTAGGTGAGCCATGAGCTCAACATCAAAGCCGCGCAGCGTTCCCTCGAGCACGCAGGTGTCGGGGATGACGTTGGCCGCCAAGCCGCCGGCGAACTTACCAACGGTAAGTGCGACTTCCTTGGCCGCCGGCACCTCGCGGGAGATAAGCTCCTGGAGCGCCAGGTGCACGTGGACGCCGGCCGTGATGGGGTCGATGCAGATCTCGGGGCTGGAACCGTGGCCGCCCTTGCCCTGGAGCGTGATGCGGAAACCGTACACACCCGAGAGCGCCGGGCTGCCGTAGAGCACCAGGCCAAGCGGCGACTGGCTGTTGACATGCATGGCAAAGGCCGCCTGAGGGCGCGGGTTCTCGAGCAAGCCGTCGGCGATGGCAGCGCGTGCTCCCTCAAAGGTCTCCTCGCCCGGCTGGAACAGCAACTTGACGGTAGCGTTGGCCTCCACAAGCTCGGCCTCGCGGGCCTTGAGCAGGCGCGCCGCACCAAGCAGGGCCGTCGCGTGCATATCGTGACCGCAAGCATGCATGCAGCCATTGGTGGATGCAAAGGGCTCGCCGGATTCCTCGACAACGGGAAGGGCATCCATATCGCCTCGGAGCATGACGACCGTTCCGGCCTGCTCGTCCTTGCACGTGCCATTGCCCTGAGCGGCCGCACCGGCACCGATCAGGCCAACGACGCAGGAACCGTCGACTAGCGTGGTATGGGGGATGTCCATCTCGTCCAGACGTGCCTGGATATAGGCAGACGTCTGCGGAAGATTGTTACCCAGCTCGGGCATCTGGTGTAGATCGTGTCGCCATGCAGCGAGCTCGTCTGCAAAAGCCTGAGCTTCTGCGACAAGACCGTCACCGATAGCGGCCTGCGCCGCCGCGGTGGCCTGGGGCGCTGGTTGCGGTTGAAAATCGGACAGAGCTGATGCCATAGAAGCCCTCCAGTAACGTTTTTGCAGCACGCACTTTGATAGCGTAAAGTGCAAGGTACAACTGTAAGGGCATGACATAAAAATGCCGCCCTGGGAGGGCGGCGCAACAAGTTGTTTACAATTGCGGGTGTGATTTTCGGCGCAAGAAATCGAAATGCGTCTCGCTCAAGATAATCGAAAGAAAGATGAGCGCGAAGCCGGCGAGCAGGCGCGAGGTGAGCGCCTCCCCCATCAGCAGCACCGAGAACAGCACGCCCGAAGGCGACTCCATCGAAAGGAGCAGTGAGCCCGTCGAGGCCGAGACATGCGCCAAGCCGACGTTTTGGATGAGCAGAGCCGCGCATGTGCAACCAACCGAGAGAAACGCCATCGCGCTGATAAAGCTCGGCGTCCACACGGACAGAGGCGCTTGGGTCTCGAATAGCAGCGACGTTGCCAGGCTCAGCACGCCGTTGCCCACAAACATCCAAAACGTGATGACGTTGATGTCCATTTTGCGACCGTACTTGGCAGTCACCGCCATCTGGATGGCGAAAAAGACCGCACCCGCCAGCGTAATGACATCACCGATGTTGAATTCAACGCTATCGAGCGCCACCAAGCCAATGCCCGCCAAGCACAGCAGCGCCGCGCCCAGGTTATAGCGGGTGAGTTTTTCGCCGCTCAGAAAATAGCTCGCGAACGGCACAACGATGCAATACGTGCCCGTCAAAAAAGCATTCTTGCCCGCCGTGGTGTGCGCCAGACCGACTGTCTGCAGGGCGTAGGCGGCCCACATAAGTGCGCCCATGCCAAGTCCGACGATAAGGTTGCGGGCGTTGAGGTGCGCGATGATGCGCTTGTGGAAGATGAAAAACATGACCAACGCCGCAGGCAGAAAGCGCACGTAGAGCAGTTCGAACACCGGAATGGTGTCGAGCGCGTCCTTCATGGTCGTAAAGGAGTAGCCCCAGACGACTGCCACCGAAAGCAGCAGGACTTTCCAGAACAGCGGCGAGCGAGCGCCGGCGCCGCGGGAGGTGCCGCCCGCGCCCAGGTCCTCGCGAGCAACAGGGCTATCGGGCATCATTTCGATATTGTCAGTGGCATGCTGGGCCATAGGGCATCCTCGCGCTCAATCTGGGCGTGGTGTCCGCACGCGCATGGCTGCGTGCCGCCTCATGGTCAAATAAAAGCAGGGCGCACCGGACCCCCGGCACGCCCCGCTACTGTAGCAACAACCAAGCAGCCCGTGCAATTCACTACGCTAAAGCATCGGGTTGGAAGATCTCGATGTTCCGACGGCGTTTACGTTGCTGAACTAAATCAATTTGGTTGACTCCAGTTTTTCGATGATCCAGTCGTTGGCTTTGATGACCGGGCGGCGGAAGACGACGCCCAGTGCCAGCGACGGAATCAGATAGCTCGCCAGAATGCCTAGCTCAATCCAGTACTCCATGTGGTACGCACCGGCCATGGCGGCATGCATGGCGTTGATGCCGTGGGTGAACGGCAGGAACGGATAGATCGCCTGGAACACGGGGCCGGTCATCTCGATGGGGAACGTGCCGCCCGAACCGCCGACCTGCATGACCAGCAGCACGACGGCGAGCGCCTTGCCGATATCGCCAAACGAAACCGTAAGCGTGTAGACGATATTGGAGAACACGAGACTCGCGACCCAGCCCGCCAGCACAAACTGCAGCGGGTCGTCGCACTGGATGCCAAAGAACAGGATGTCGCCCGCACACACGAGCGTTGCCTGCAGCAGGGCCAGACCGCCAAAGAACAGGTAGCGGCCCAGGTAGATCTCGTGCAGGCGCACGGGGATGAGCTCGTTGATAAGCTCATCGTCAACCGAGACCTTCATCATGGCCGCCAGCACAATCGAGCCCACCCAGAGCGACAGAATCGTGTAGAACGGTGCCATGGCCGAACCGTAGTTGCGGATCGGATAGACCGGCTTGCGATCGAGCGCGACGGGGCCGGAAAGCGACACGGCCAGACCCTCGGGATCATTGCCGATCATCGTCTTGATCGTAGCGAGGTCATCCGACATCAAGGCGCCGTCGAGCTCGTCCTTAAACGCACTGATCTTGTCCGACGCCTCGCCCAGCTGATCAGAAGCCTTGTTGACCAGCTTTGCAGCCTTGGAGAGGCCCTTTGCCAGCGAACCGGATGCGTCGGTCAGGCCAGCAACAGCACTATCCAGATCGTTCGAAATACCGTTCAGCGAATCCAAAACGCCCGAGATGGTCTTCTTGAGCTCCTTTGCCTTGGCCGAAAACGTAGAGTCGTAGTCAGTCTTGGCGCCCGAGATACCAGCCTTGGCATCCGCGATTGCCTGATCGACCTCGGCACGCGACTTATTAACCTCTGCCATGCTGTCAGAGAGAGACTTCGCGGTGGCCGTCAAGTCCTTGGCGTTGTTGCGATACTCCACAGCAATCCTGCTCAGCGATGTTGCCACAGACTTGAGGCTGTCCTGGAGTTTTTCGTCAGTCACCTGATCGGCAAAGCTGCGGAGCTGGTCGGCCGTGGCGTCGATATCGTCGGCACGCGTGTTGAGCGCTGCCGCGGCATCGTTGAGCTGGGACACTGTAAGGTCGACATGTTGATTCGCGGCATCAAATGCCTTCGCAAGCTCGGCGGACACGTTGTCAAACGAGCCCGCGCTTCCGTCAATCGCGGCATTGATGGCGTCGTTGGCGTCCTTCAGCGCTTCCTTGGAATCGCTAATACCGCTCTTGACATGCTCCATCAGCTGCTTCGTTGACTCATCGACCGTGCCCGTCTGCTTGAGCATGCCGCTCGCCGACGTCAGCGAATCGGACGTGGAGCTCAAAATGCCCGCCAGCGACGAAGCATTTGCCCGAACGTCTCGCAGGTCCTCAATCGAATCGCCGAGCGTCGAGGACAGGTTGGCGATAAAGTTACCCACCTGGTCGGTGCTCATGTAATCGAGCAGGCTGGACACCGTCTTAAGACCGATCGTCGTAATGGTCTCGGTAAAAGTTTTGTTAACCTGGCTCTGGACGGCGCTCGAACCCTTCTCGGTCACGATCTGCGCAATGGCGTTGGCCTTCTGATTCTCGTAGAACTCGATATCGGCATGCTTCACGTCGGTCGAGAAAAGCGTCATCATGTCAGCGCTAAACGTTTTGGGGATAACGACGGCAGCATAGTACGCGCCCGACTTAACGCCCTCGATAGCCTTTTCGCGATTGTTGAGCACAACCCAATCGAAGCTCTCGTTGCCGCGTAGGGTGGCGGTCACGTTTTCGCCCACGTTAACCTCGACGGGGATCAAATCGCTCTCGTAACCCTCATCGGTGTTGACCACGGCGATCTTAAGATTGCCGGTGTTGCCGTACGGATCCCAGCTGCCGGCGATGTTAAACCACGCGTACAGACACGGTACGATAATGAGGCCCATCACGACAACCAAGCCGATCACGGAGCGAGACACGTTTTGGACATCGCGCTTAAACAGATGCAGGATGTTCTTCATTTATGCCTCACCTCCTTTGGAGTGCTTGCCAAGCGCGGTGGTATCTCCATCATTTGTGGCTGTGCTGTCGCTGCCCTGAGATTTATGGTGCGAGCCGATATGCGGCAAGCGGCCCGTGGACTGATCGCCGCCCTTGGCACCACGCTCGCTGGCGTTGAGGCCAAACATGTGGCGGGCGGCAGGAATGGCGGCCGTGTGTTCGCGCATCTCGCGACGCAGGTCCTCATCCGAAAGCGCCGAGATGCGCATCTGGGTATTGAGGCTCGCTCGGATATATTCGATATTGATAAGCCAGCCGCAGATGGCAATAACCGAGATGATCCAAATGACAAGCAGGATGATCTTGCCGTTATTGTCGATATCGAGAACCGTCGACAGGACAAAGAGCAGGACCTGAACGCCCACCACGGCGGCAAAACCGCCCTTGATGTAGTACGGGTAGCGATGTTCAAAGGCGACCGCATGATCGAGCAGTTCGCGACGGTACGAATCGGAATCGAGCATGACGCGCATGGCCGTGCGCAGCGAGTAGCGCTGGCGCGGCAGGTCGTTGGACTCGCAAATCATCATACCGGTCGTGGAGAGCTGTTTATCAAAGAGCAGGTTAAGGTTGAGCAGCAGCGGACGCAGCTGCAGGCCGATAAAGAGCGCCACGATCAAGAACACGCCCAGAATGCACAGGTTAAACAGGTAGTTGAACGAATACATGCCGCCGACCGTCTCGCGCAGCAGATTGATGCCGTAGGTAAAGGGCAGCAGCGGGTGCAGCCACTGGAAGAAGCCGGGCATCATCTCGATGGGGTACATGCCCGACGAACCCGGGATCTGCACGATGACGAGAATGACGCCGATAGCCTTGCCGATATGCTTAAACGTGGTGGACAGCGCATAGATGATATTGACGTAGGTGAACGAAATGGCGATGCCGCCCAGCACGAACAGCAGCGGGCTGACGCACTGCACGCCAATCACCAGATCGCCTACCGTAACGATGATGGCCTGCAACGCGCCCAGGATCACCATGAGCAACCAGCGGCCAAAGTAGCCTTGGCGCGCCGTAAAGCTGCCGATGCCTTCGCGGTCGACCTCGAGCTTGTAGATGGCGATAAGCACGTAGCCGCCCACCCACAGCGCCAGATTGGTATAGAACGGGGCAATGCCCGAACCAAAGCTCTTGACCGGGTAAATTGACTTTGAGGTCAGCTCGACCGGAGATGCCATGAAGTCTGCAACATCATCGACGTCGACGCCCATCAGGCCGGCCAGCTCGCCCATGGACTCGGAGGTCTGTAGCGCCGCGATGTCGTTGGCGGCGGTTGCGAGCTTGTCCTGGACCTTGGCAAGCGAGGCATCGGTCTGGGACAGCGTGGTCTTGGCCTGACCGAGCGTGGCGTTGAGTTGCGAAAGTGTACCGCGCGCACTTGCAATAGTAGGCGTGAGGCCAGACACGATTCCCGTCAGATCACCCGAGACGGCGGCAAACGAATCAAGTGCGCTCGAGACCTTCGGCAGCGCGTTTTGACCCAGGTCCGTCTGAGCCTGGCCAAGGTTGGTCGCACCGGTCTGAATTGCATTATTGATAGCGTCGCTGGCACCCGAGACAGCCGCAGCGTCATTCGCCATGGCGCTCGACTGCGCAGACAGACCGTCCTTGATGCTCTGAAGCTTTTCATTCTGCTCGCGGAGCAAATCGATGATCGATACAATGCGCGCGTCAATTTCCTTGGAACCTGTCGACGTGTCATTGACGAGAATTTCCAAGTGCCCGATAACGGCCTTATTGTGGTCGATCGTCGCTTGGAGAGACTCAAGCGAGTTGTCGATACGGGTAGTCGTAGATGCGACCGTGCCCGTCAGCTTGCCAATCGCAGCGTTTGCGGAGGCTGACGTCTTGGTGAGCGCAAGGCTGCCTTCCGAGAGCGCCTTGGAGAGCGAGGCGACAGAGTTGCCCGCCGTGGCGCGAGCCTCGCCCAGCAGGTCATTGCCCTGGGAGATCGCCTGCGTCAGCGACGGCGCCTGACCCTGCAGACCGGCAAGTGCCGCATCTGCCGAGGCAATGGAACCACTCGTCTTATCGATGGCGGCATTCATGTCGCCAATCGAATCACGCACTTCGCCCAACGTATCGGAAGCCTCTGATACCGAACCGGCCAACGAATCCTGAGTCTGGGTTGCCTTGTCCTTTAAATCGACTCCGGCATCCTTGGCGATACCGGCAACAGTCTTGCCTACCGTAGAGACAAATTCCGAGTTGATCTGCTCCTCGATGGTGTTTGCACCGGTATCGGTAACCTTGGGCGCAATGGCGCTCTTCTTCTCATTGACGTAGTACGTGAGCTTGGGCTGATGGTAGTTGCCGTCGAGCATCGAAACCAGGTTATCCGAGAAGTTCTTGGGAATCACGATAGCGGCATAGTACTCGCCGCTCTCGACGCCCTCCTTGGCATCGGCCGTCGAGTCGACGAACGTCCAGCCCAACTGATGATTCTCCTTGAGCTGGTCGACCACTTTGTCGCCAGCGTTGAGCTCACCCACCAAGTCGTTTTGGGTGCCTCGATCGTTGTTGGCGATAGCAATCTTGATGCCTTGGGTGTTTCCATACGGATCCCAGTTTGCCACGATGTTATACCAGGCATACAGCGAGGGAATAACGCACACGCCTAGGGTAACCACCAGGGCGACGGGGTTCACAAGCAGTCGCTTAATGTCGCGCTTAAATATCGCAAAGGACACCTTTGCATTGGATAGTTTGCTGCCGAGACTCACGCTTGGACCATCCATCCTGTCGTTAAATCGAATCGTACTATCGACAACCATTGTAGTAGGCGCTTTAACGTCTCAAAGCACAATGGTGTTGAGTTTTGCGGGTAGCAATATACTACGAAGATGAGTTAACGTACAGATGTACAGTATCCTAAATTTCAGCAGGTCACAAAACCACAACCCGCACAAATAAATGATCCCTTGGGGACGGAGGAAAACGGATCACCGGATCAGACCGACCCCCTCTGTGATCCGTTTTTCTCCGTCCCCAAGGGATCATTCAAAAGCAAACGAGAGTGGAAAATCTCCCACTTCAAGCCCGCATTCGAGCCAAAAGTGGGAGATTATCCACTCTCGTTCTAATCTAGTTACGGTGCCGTATCCCCGAACTACATCAAGCTGCAAACAGCTGCCGCGAAGGCCACGGGGTCCTCGGGCAGAATACCCTCGACCAGCAGGGCCTGGTCATAGAGCAGGCCGGAGTACTGCTTGATCTTGTCGGCGTCGCCCGCCTTCTGAGCAGCGACGAGCTTGGCAAAGACGGGATGCTTGGCGTTGAGCTCGAGTACGCGCTGGCTCTTGGGCATACCGTCGGGCGTACCCTCGGGACCCTTCTGGAGCACCTTCTCCATCTCAAGCGAAAGCGGGCCCTCGGTGGTGATGCAGGCGGGGGCATCGGTCAGGCGCGCGGAGACGGCAACCTTCTCGACCTTGTCGCCGAGCGCCTCCTTCATGGCGTTAAAGAGGCCCTCGTTCTCCTTGGTGGCGTCCTCGGCCTCCTTCTTCTCGTCATCGGTCGCCAAGTCAAGATCGCCAGTCGCGACGTTCTTAAGCTCCAGGTGACGATCCTCGACCTCAGGCTCGGCGCCATCGGCAACCGCCTTCTCGGCAGCCTCGCGAGCAGCGTCATCCTCGTAGACCTTGGGCATATCGGCAGCCACGTACTCACGCATGGCCTGGAAGGTGAACTCATCCACGTCCTGCGTCAGCAGCAGTACATCGTAGCCGCGGTCGAGCACGCCCTTCACGACGGGCATCTTGGCCAGACGCTCGCGCGAATCGCCGGCGGCATAGTAGATTGCCTTCTGGCCCTCGGGCATGCCCTTGGCATACTCGGCAAGGGTGATCATCTTCTGCTCCTTGGCAGACCAGAACAGCAGCAGGTCGGCGAGCTCATCGGCCTTCATGCCATAGCTCGAATAGATGCCATACTTAAGGCCGCGGCCAAAGTTCTCAAAGAACTTCTCATAGGCCTCGCGGTCGTTGTCACGCATATCCTCAAGGTCAGCGGTGATCTTCTTCTCGACACGCTTGGCAATGGCCTTGAGCTGACGGTTCTGCTGCAGCGTCTCACGCGAAATATTGAGCGTCACGTCGGCAGAGTCCACGACACCGCGCACAAAGTTGTAGTAGTCGGGCAGCAGGTCGTCGCACTTCTCCATAATCAGCACGTTGGAGCTGTAGAGCGCCAGGCCCTTCTCGTAGTCCTTGCTGTACAGATCGAACGGGGCGCGACCCGGCACAAACAGCAGTGCATCGTACTCAAGCGTACCCTCGGCATGGAAACTGATAGTGCGCGCGGGATCGTCAAAGTCATGGAACGTGGACTTGTAGAACTCGTTGTAATCCTTCTGCTCAACATCGGAGCTGCGCTTTTTCCAGATCGGCGTCATGGAGTTGATGGTCTCGAGCTCCTGGTAGTCCTCGTACTCGGGCTTGTAATCATCCGGCGCGTCCTCGGGCTTGGGTTTCTGGCGGCTCTTGCTCACCATCATCTGAATCGGGTAGCGCACATAGTTGCTGTACTGCTGAATCAGGCTCTTGAGGCCCCACTCGGTCAGGAAGCGATCATAGGTCTCGGCCTCGCCGTCGGCGTCGAGCTTCTCGTTCTCACGCAGCGTCAGGATGACATCGGTACCGTGCTCGGCGCGCTCGCCGTCCTCGATGGTGTAGCCCTCAAGACCGTCGGATTCCCACACATGGGCGACGTCCTCGCCATAAGCGCGGCTCACGACCTTTACATGGCTAGCGACCATAAAGGCCGAGTAGAAGCCCACGCCAAACTGACCGATGATATCGACATCCGAACCCTGCTGCTCGGCGTTCTCGGTCTTAAACTCCTCGGAGCCGGAATGGGCGATGGTGCCCAGATTGCGCTCGAGCTCCTCGGCGGTCATGCCAATGCCGTTATCCGAGATAGTAATGGTGCGGGCGTCTTTATCAAAGGAGACGCGAATAGCCAGGTCGCCCTGGTCGAGTTTGACGCTCGGGTCCTGCAGGCTCTTAAAGTTGAGCTTGTCGACGGCGTCGCTTGCGTTAGAGATAAGCTCGCGCAGGAAGATTTCCTTATTGGTGTAGATGGAGTTGATCATGAGGTCGAGCAGTTTTTTGCTCTCGGTCTTAAATTGACGCATGTGCAGTCCTTTCGCGCTACCCCCGTCCGCAAAAACGGCCCGGTCGCCTGAGCCGTATCGCAGACCTGCTATGTTCAGACTTAGATTTTATAACCCATTAGCGCGCATATATACATACGGAATCGAAAAACTGTATGCCGTGCGCTCCGATGCGCCAATTGCCAAGGAGTGTCCCCGACTGCCGACAGAAAAGGAACGTCCCTATCTGCCATCTACGCGCTTGGCCATCCAGGCATGGGGCTGGCCCTCGTCTTCGTAGTCTACCGGGGCAATTTGCGTGTAGCCCGCCTTTACATAGAGCGGCAGCACGTATTCCTGCGCATGCAACTTAATAAGCTTAGCGCCGGCATCTCGTGCACACGCTTCGCTGGCCTCGACGATCGCACTCGCCAGTCCGCGACGACGCATAGACGGCAGCACGGCGACGCGCCCCATAATATAGGTCTCCCCCGCCGTAACGCCTTCGTCCATGTCGCATGCCGGCGGCACTGGGGCTTCCGCATCTGCCGTGCGCTCCAACTCCTCGGGAAACACGCGCGAGCAGCCTGCGAGTTGACCATCAACATACAGCGTCACATGAATGCAGCTCGAGACCTCATCGATCTGGTCGAACTCGATTTCGTAACCCTGTTCGTCCATAAAGACGGCGCGGCGCACCAGCGCCGCATCCCCAAAGCATCCCGTCTTAATTTGAATATCCATGGTCGCCCCTCCGTTCATGACAAACGTTAGGGACAGATTTTAGCGAAAATGAGCGCCTCGCACGCTAAACTTGGCCCGCGCCTTTGCTAGGCAATCGTAGTGGCGAACATTGTGGGCGTCACTTGCGATAAAGCTGTACAAGCCCTCGTCAAACAGGCGCTGCGCCGGCTTTTTCTCGCGACCAAAGCGCCCGCCGGCAATAAAATCAGCCGAAGCCTGCAGCTTGCAGCCCATATCGACCAGACGCTCGGCAATGCCCACGTCCTTTTGAATAGCGCGATAACGCTCGGGATGGGCAATAATCACCTGGTAACCACAACACTGCAAGTCGTAGATCGTGTTCTCGTATTCCTCAAAGTCATACGAATCAGCACGTGTCGAGAGCTCAAGCAAAAACTCATTCGACCCGTCAAAGTGCAGGCAATCGGCCCATTCGATGCCCAAATCCATGAGCTTGGCATGATTGACCTCAAAGCCCATCTGCAAATGCATATCGCCCGCATGCGCGCAAAGCAGTCGATAGGCCTCCCACATTTTTTCAAAGTCAAAATATGGATCCCGGCAGTGCGGCGTGCACACCATGTGCGTTACGCCGACGGCGCGGGCCGCCTCGAGCATCGCCAAGCTTTGCTCGAGGTTCGCCGCGCCGTCGTCAACACCGGGCAGGATATGGCAGTGGATGTCTCTCATATCGCCCTCTTATCTGCGTCGTTGCTTATTTCTTAAAGCGTTTCGCCTTCGCAGGGGTGCCCGTTGCAGCCGCTCCGCCGACAGCGGGATTGACCCCAGCCGCAGCGTCGTTCTGCCCCTTATCCCCGCCATAATACGAGTAATAGTAGTCGTGGCTCGAAGTCTCGCAGCAGTTCATGACCGTACCGATCACGTTGACCTCGGCCTTGTTGAGCTGATCGAAAGCAGCGAGGATCTCATTGCGCTTGGCAAAGTCCTGACGGATGACATAGATGGTGCCGTCGGTGATCGCAGCGACTTCGGCAGCGTCAACGAACGTACCCACAGGCGGCGTATCAAAGATGACGTACTGGTACTTTTCCTCCAGCGCGGCGACAAGCTTGGCAAAGCGGCGCGAGGCGATGATGTCTGCCGGATTGGGAATGCGCGGCTCGGCGTCGAGGAAGAAGAGGTTGGGCTGGTCGGTGTCGATAACGGCCTCATCGATCGACATCTGATCGGAAAGCACGGCGTACAGGCCGCCGGCACGATGGATGCCCAGCATGTTGGCAAGCGTACGATGGCGCATGTCGCACTCAACGAGCAGAACGCTCTTGCCGCTGGTTGCGATGGCCTGGGCCAAGTTGAACGCAATGGTGGACTTGCCCTCGTTGGGAATGGAGGAGGTCACCGTAATGGACTTGATGGGCGTATCGACACTCGCAAAGCGAATGTTGGCGAGCAGCGTCTTGGCTGCGTTGTTAAAGGCGAGGGTATCGCCGGTTTTCTTTTTACGGGCCATGGATTACTTACCGCCCTTCACAACGGGGAAACGGCCGATGACGGGCACGCCGAGCAGCTCGACGGCGTCATCGACAGAACGGACGCGCGTGTTGAGCATGTCGAGCAGCACAACAATCGCGACAGCGACAAACAGACCGACCAGAGCGGCAACTGCAATGTAGAGCTTGCGGTTGGGGCCGCTGGGCTGGGTGGGAACCTTTGCCTTGTCGATGACGTTGACGGCCTGGGCGGCGTCGACGTCCTGGGCGACGGTAGAAACCGAGTTGGCCATGGCGTTGGCGACAGCGGCAGCGCCATCGGGGCTGGCACCGGTCACAGACAGCGAGATAACGCGGGTCGTGGTCTCGCTCGTAACGCTTACCTTATAGTCGGCCAGGCTGGAAAGGCCCAGCTCCTTGGCGGCACCGCTCTTGACGCTATCGCTGTCGAGCAGCGTGGCGATGTCATTGGAGAGCATCTGGCTTGCAGACAGATCGTTGTAGTAGCTCGTCTGGCTGCCATCGGTCTTGGCGAGAATGTACATGCTCGTCGTGGCGGTGTAGGTGTTGTCCATCATGGTGAAGGAGACGACGCCCATGGCGATCGCGCAGACCACCGGAAGGGCGATGACCAGCCTGAGGTGCTTTTTTAGCAGCTGGAACAGTTCAAGAAGGGTCATGCAGCTTGCCTTTCATTTCCCTAGTTCGTATCGACAAAACTGCTCGTATAATATCGTATCTTTCTGCCATGTCCGAACTCTATACATAAGATACAGCGTCCGCGTGTAAGTTGCGCAACAACTAACGCGGCAGCGGAGGCGCATCGTCTAATCCTCGATTTTTGCCATACCGCTACGCGAACGGTCCCTCTTGTTGCACGGGAAACGTTACCGAAATGGTGGTTCCCACGCGCGGCTCACTCGACAGGTCAATCGCGGCGTGATGGTACAGAGCGGCGTGTTTGACGATCGCCAAGCCCAGGCCGGTTCCGCCACGCGCCTTAGAACGACTCTTGTCCACGCGGTAAAAACGCTCGAACACTTTGCCCTGCTCCTCGGGCGCAATACCGATACCCGTGTCGGCAACAGACAAGTATGGATGGCCCTCATCGTTGGTTCCGCAGCGCAGCGTGACCGTACCGCCAGGTCGGTTGTAGCGAATGGCGTTGCTTGCCAGGTTATAGATCAGCTCGTCGATCAGGCGCGACACGCCTTCGATCACCACGGGCCTCGTTTCGTGCCCAATGGTCACATCCGACTGACGGGCAACCTGCTCAAGACGCTGTTCCACCGTCAACATGGCGCGAGAGAGCTCGATGGGCTCTGTGGACCCAATGGGCACCGCCTCACCATCGCTCGCACGCTCCGCCTCATCCAAGTTGGAAAGCGTGAGGATGTCGTTGACGAGCGCTGCCAGGCGTCCCGCCTCGCGGTAGATGCGGCCGCCAAAGTTGCGCAGGTCATCCTCGCCTTCAACCATGCCGTTTGCAATAAGCTCGGCATAGCCCGAAATCGCGGTGAGTGGGGTCTTGAGCTCATGAGTAATATTGGCCGTGAACTCGCGACGCATGCGGTCGTTATCGGCCAGCACCGCCATCTGGCGTTTAAGCTCCTGGCGCTGCGACTCAATGCGCTCGAGCATGGGAACCATCTCGGTGTAGGCGTGTTCATAGCTACGGCGCGGGTGGTCCAAATCGACCTCCTGCAGCGGCGCAATGATGGCACGGGATTCGCGGCGCGCAAGGAAAAACGAGAGCACCGCGCCCGCCGCCGCAATAAGCAGCATCGGCGCCACCAGCGAAAGCAAAATCGCCGCGACGCCAGGCTGGGCCTGTGCCAAACGAACAACCTGACCGTTATCAAGGGCGACGGCGCGATATAGCATAATCTCGTCGAGCGTGGTGCTCGAGCGCTCCGCGGAGCCCGAACCGCTCTCAAGGGCCTCAACGACCTCGGGGCGATCGCCATGGTTGGGCAGCATGGAAGGAGACGCCTCGTTGTCATAGGCGACCGATCCGTCCTTATTGATCAGCGTGATACGAAGGTCCTCGCGATCGAGGCTTCGCAAGAATGCGATGGGCTCCTTCTGCTCGTTTAAGGCGGCGGCAATAAGCTCGGTTTCTTGCGAAAGGTTGACACTCGTGGCATCTGCCAAGGTGTTTTGCACAAAGAACGCGCCCAGCACCGTAAACGCCAAAATGACGGACATAGCGCAGACAAATATCGTCGCAAACACGCGATGCGAGAGCGTATGTTTTCCCTGAGGGGCAAAGACCACGGACTACTCCTCCGTTGCGGCGTCTGCAATGCCGGCATCTTCGGTATCGCTACCGGCGGAAGGCTCGGCCAGGCGATAACCCACGCCGCGCACCGTCTCGATAGCGCCGGCACGCTCGCCGAGCTTTTGGCGAAGCGTCTGCACGTGAACGTCGACGGTACGCGAGCCGCCGTCGAAGTCCCAGCCCCACACGCTCTGCAGCAGCGACTCGCGGGTAAAGACCACGCCGGGCTTGCGCATAAGATATTCGAGCAAATCAAACTCGCGCAAGGTGAGTTTGAGTGGCTCGCCGGCAACGGTCACCTCGCGATGGCTGGGTGAAAGCACGATATCGCCCACGCTGAGCACATCGCTCGCCTGCTTGACCATACCGCCGCGGCGCAGCAGCGCACGGCAACGGCTGGCAAGCTCCATGAGCGAAAACGGCTTGGTCAGATAGTCGTCGGCACCGCCATCGAGCGCCATCACCTTATCGAGCTCGGTATCCTTGGCAGTGAGCATCATGATGGGTACCGTCGCCGTCAGGCGGTCAGCGCGCAGGCGACGCATAATTGCCAAACCGTCGGTATCGGGCAGCATAATGTCGAGCAGGACGGCATCGGGTACCCGTCGCGCCACGGCAGCCTTAAACTCTCCATCGCACGAAAAGCCCTCGGCCTCGATTCCCTGCTTGCGCAGCGCATAGACCGTCAAATCCCTGATGTTGTCATCGTCCTCGACGTAATAGATCATGTTGAACCCCTTTGCGGCCGGCATGACCGCATCTTAACCCTAAAGGTACCTTTACCAGATGGTATCAGCCAAAACGTCCCGTCAAATAATCCGCCGTGCGCGGATCGGTGGGATTTTTGAAGAGCTGAGCGGTGGGCGCGTGCTCCACCAACTCGCCCAGCAAGAAAAACGCGACCGAGTCGGAGATGCGCGCCGCCTGCTGCATATTGTGCGTAACGACCACGAGCGTGCAGGTCTCTTTGAGCTCGCAGGCCAGCTGCTCAACCACCATCGTCGACACGGGATCGAGAGCGCTCGTGGGCTCGTCCATCAGCAGCATATCGGGTTGCACGGCAAGCGCGCGGGCGATGCACAGACGCTGCTGCTGCCCGCCCGAAAGGCCAAGCCCCGATTCCTTGAGCTTGTCCTTGACCTCATCCCATAGCGCAGCGCGACGAAGAGAGTCCTCGACCAGCTCATCCAGCACGGCGCGGTCGCGCACGCCCATGCCGCGCGGGCCATACGCGACGTTGTCGTAGATGCTCATGGGAAACGGGTTAGGGCGCTGGAACACCATGCCCACGCGCTGGCGCAGACGGCAGATGTCGTAGTCGCCCAGGATATCCTGGCCGTCGAGCGCGATCTTGCCCTCGATACGGCAGTCCTTGATGCCGTCGTTCATGCGGTTAAAGCAACGCAGCAGCGTTGACTTGCCGCAGCCCGAAGGACCGATAAACGAGGTAATCTGCTTGTCGCGAATCTTGATGGACACGTCCTTGAGCGCGTGGTGGTCGCCATAGAACAGGTCGAGGCCCTCGACGTCGATGCGTGTCGGCGAGGCGGCAAGATCCTGCGCCGTGGGACGAGTCGCGTCCCCGACTTCGCGCTCGTGCGCAGCCTCGGCTTGCGCCTCCATTAGCTCCTCGAGCTCCGTGGGCTCCACAGCCGCAGCAGCCGTCATACCGCACACCTCCACATCGATATCAATTCAGCAGTATCGATAGTAGAAATCGCGACTCATACGCACGTGAGCGCATTGTCAGGTGTTTGTAAAGGCGCCTACACTACGCGGCGGGCAGCTCGATGGTAAAGACGGTATGCTCGGGTGTCGATTCGCACGCGATGGTACCGCCATGCGCCCCAACAATCTCCTTGGCGATGGCAAGCCCCAGCCCAGCACCGCCGCGATTGGTCGCACGCGCTGTATCCAGGCGATAGAACTTCTCAAAAATCACCTTGAGCTTTGGCTCGGGGATCGGATCGCCCTGGTTCACAAATCGTACGCGTACGCCACCGTCGCCCAAACGCCTGGCCTCGATCGTAATTGCCGAGCCTTCATAGCTATAGGCAACGGCGTTTTTCATGATGTTATTGAATACGCGAGCCATCTTGTCGCCGTCCACGAGCACCGTCAGGTCCTCGCAGATATCAACCTGGGCTTCCTTGCGCTGTTCGTTGAGAATGGGATAGAACTCGTCGGCCACCTGCGCCAGCAATAGCCCCAAATCGACGTAAGCGCGGGTGAGCACGATATCGTGGAAATCAAAACGCGTGATGTCGAAAAACTCCTCGATGAGCGCGTCGAGCCGATGGGCTTTGTCGAGCGCCACGCCCGTAAAGCGTGCACGCTGCTCAAGCGGCAAATCGGGAGCCTCCTGCAGGAGCGAAAGATAGCCCACCACGCTGGCAAGCGGCGTGCGCAGGTCGTGCGCCAGGTACGTAACCAGGTCATCTTTGCGATGCGATTCGTCGCGCAAGGCCTGTTGAACCTTACGCTCGCAATCGCGCGCCCGGTTGAGCGCACCCTCGACCTCGAGAAAGTCGCCGTCGATGGTATCCCACGTGTCGGGGTTGTCGATCAGACGGTCCTGAATACGGGCGGCGATCACGCGGTCGGCACGCTGCTCGCCTTGCTCATAACCCTGGTAATACAGGGCACGCCCGCAAAAGAACAGGACACACACGGCGAGTGCCAGCACAAAGCCGAGCATGTTGAACACAAAGGCGGCATTAAAGAACACGGGCCCGCCAATACCGCCAAGCGCCATGGCCCCGATCGCCAGCGTAGTCGTCCACGCGGCACCGCCGATTACCACGCAGCGGCGAACGATTTCAAATCGATCGATCAGCAAGAAGCCAATGAGCAGAACTGCCAGGATACCAACGATATTGTCAATGCCAATGAGTAGCAGACTCAGCAAAAAGAGCAGCACCGTCGCAAGCGCACGGTTGTCGACGACCGCCCTTATGTATTCAAAGAGTCGATCGGGCACCTCGAATACCCGCCTATCGTCTTTTGTCATATCCACTTCCCCACCATCAAAGGCGTTATTCGATTATGTAGCCAACGCCCCAGACGTTTTTGATAAAGCGCGGCTTTTGAGCATCGTCGCCGATCTTTTCGCGCAGATGGCGGATGTGCACCATCACCGTATTGTTGGAGCCGGGCATAAAATCCTCGTTCCACACCGCGCGGAACAGGTCCCCCACGGCCACCACGCTGCCACGATGCTCGACCAGATACAGCAAGATGGAATACTCGATGGGCGTGAGGCGCACCGGTGCACCGTCCACCGTCACACAACGAGCGTCGCGGTTGATCTCGAGGCCGTCGAGCTGGATGGTCGGCGACTCGACCGCCTGTGCGCGGCTGCCGTAGCTAGTGTAACGACGGAGCTGAGCATGAACGCGCGCAATGAGCTCCAGCGGACGGAACGGCTTGACCACGTAATCGTCTGCGCCCAACGAGAGGCCCTCGATCTTGTCATGTTGGGCATCGCGCGCCGTCAGCATAATAACGGGATAGGTATGGCTAGCGCGGATGGTGCGCAGCAGCTCAAAGCCGTCGATATCGGGCAGCATGACGTCCAGCAGCGCCAGATCGAACTCCTGCTCCAAAATCGCCTTGGCAGCATCTGCGCCGCTATAGGCAATCTGAACATCAAAGCCCTCTTTTGTAAGGTAGATACCAACCAGGTCGGCGATGGCCTTCTCGTCATCAACTACCAAAATGCGCTCGTTCATGCGTGCTCCTCTCGCGCTCCATTATGCCCGAGGCAGCACGCGCCACACACAACAAGCGTGGGCGATTAAGTCGACCTTAAGCACCTATGTGTCCGTTCGGGCGCAGACATGGGCCGCGCACGCCCGCGCGCTGATTGTCCGCGCCGGTAAACGATATACTTTGAACTCTGAAGAGACCATCCCGTCGAAAGCGAAATCTGTGAAGACCCTTAGTTCTCTTGTAAAGCGCTCCGCGCAACTGACCGCCGGCATTGTCTGCGCCGTCGCCCTTGCCGCCGGTGCGCCGTCTATCGCCAATGCCCAGGCGCTTACGACCGATATCGTTTGCGGCAAGACCGCCGACGCCCGCGGCATCACGGCCGAGAATCTGCCCGATATCGATGCGACCAACGCCATCGTCATGAGCAAGGACGGTTCCGTCTATTACGCCCGCAGTGCCGACGAGCAGGTCAAGATCGCCTCAATTACCAAAGTCATGACCGCAATCCTGACCATTGAGAACTGCAAGATGGACGAGAAGGTCACGGTGAGCAACGCTGCCGCCACCGTGGGCAATTCGACCGCCGGCTTGCTCAAAGGCGACGAGCTCACAGTGGAACAGGCCCTGCGCGGCCTGATGATTCCCTCGGGCAATGACGCCGCCATCGTACTTGCCGAGCATGTGGGCAAAAAGATCGACCCCAAGACCAAAGATGCCGAGGCCACGTTTGTCAAGGCCATGAACGAGCGCGCTAAAAAGCTCGGCTGCACGGGAACGCTTTTTGAGAATCCGCACGGTCTGGACTTTGATGAGTGGGCCGGCGACATGCACTCGACCGCGCACGATGCGGCCCTGATGATGCAGGAAGCAATGAAGAGCGATACGTTCCGCGAGATCGTGGCGAGCGATGATTCCTGGATTGAGGTTACAGGCGCCGACGGCTCCGACCACTCACATTCCATGGATACGCACAACGAGCTGCTGGGGCAGGACGGCAATGTCGGCGGCAAGACCGGCACTACCGACGATGCCGGCTACTGCTTTACGGCAGCCTACGACCGCGATGGCGACGAGACCTATACCGTCGTTTTGAACTCCAGCACCAACGACCAGCGCTTTGCCGACACGGCCGCCCTTGCCAACTGGTACTACGGCCACAAGGTGACGGTTGCGATCGCCAACACGCAGGAAAAGACCGCCAACGGCAATCCGCTCATCGCGCGCATAAGCCAGACCGACTGGACGGACAAGACGATCGACGCCACACTCGCCGATCCCGCAGCTCAGGCGACCATCTTTTCGCTTGCCGGAGAAGTAACCGAAAAGGTTGTCTACGATGACCTTTCGGGCACGGTGCATGTGGGCGACAAAGTGGGTAGCCTCACGCTCAAACAAGACGGCATCAAGGTCGTTGTCACGGATTTGGTTGCCGATGAGGAAGGCTCGGGGCCGAATCCCATTGAATGGCTTCTTGTGAAGCTCGACCGCCTGAGTCGTCACATCGAAAACCGTCCGCTTGCGGCAGAAAGCGAAACCGTAGCCAAGGCACCCGAGGTGTAGGGTCGAAGAACAATACGCTCGCTGAAAGGAGACGTCCGAAAGGACGCCTCCTTTTTGAGGGTTCGAATCCCCAGCCTCCTTTCTCGATAATAAAAAAGGGCCCCTGATGGGACCCTTCTTTAAAGTTAAACTGGCGGAGAGCTGGGGATTCGAACCCCAGATGCCCTTTTGGGGCATACTCGCTTAGCAGGCGAGCACCTTCGGCCTCTCGGTCAGCTCTCCGTAACAGCCGTTCTATAGTAACCAAACAGCCGAAGTTGAGCAAGAGGGAATTTTCTAATTGCCTAGCGGCCTTTCCTCCTTGCAGTTTTCGCCCCTACCCCAGCGAGCGATTGAGGGAGCCGAGCTCATCGTTGCCCATGGTGCGCCACATTTGGAAGATGCAGACGCGCGCCAGGAAAAAGAAGCCGCTATCGACCAACTGCACGGCAGCATCCGCCAGCTGGTTGGCCACGGCGGACACGGGAGGCAATTCAAGCCCAGCCTTGCGGATGGTCTCGACGGCCTCCTCAAACGTCGGAGGCTCATTGACACCCATCTCATTCATAAGGCCCTGCATTTCCTCCAGTGCGTTGCTACCCGACTCCTCGCCGCGCGGTACCAGGCGGTAGCATGCCAGCGCGAGCTCGAGCTGGTCGCAGTTCCAATAGGCAAACGCCAAGCGATAGAACAGATAACCGATTGCGGAACGGTCGCTGGCAATGCGCAGGCCGTGGCGCGCCACCTCGATAATCTCGTCAAAGCGTTCCAGGCGCGCCAACACGTTGATGAGCGCAAAGTGCGATTGCATGGACGAGCGAGCCAGATCGTAAAGACGACGCACCTCGGGCAATGCCCGTTCAAAATCCTCCTGATCGGCGTAATAACTGCAGATCTCGTGCTGAGCAAAGTAGAGCGCGTCGGGAGCGCGCAGGATGCGCACCGAGCGATCTTCCTCCATTACCGGCAGCACCATACGCACCAGCTGGTTGTCGCAAAACTGCGTCTGAACCGGACCCGTTGCCAAAAGCTCGGCAACGGCGCACTTTGCCTCCAGCTCCTCAACAAGACGGGAGAAGCCCTCAAACGCACTTGCATGGTCAACTTTTACCTGCTCGCGCAACTCAACGACGCGCGCCACATACGGGTCATCGTCCTTCTCCATGACCTCGAGCTCATCAGCCGTATCGGCAAGCAGCAGGTCGCGCAACGCCGGCGGCAGCGAACGATGGTCGTCACGCGGGCGAGCGTGAACCTCCGCAGGCTCAATCGCATCCGGTGCGTCCGACTCATATGCCTCAAGCATGCGCTTGCACGGCATATCGTCCATGTCCATGCTCTCAAGATCCTTGGCGACAGGCACGCAATTGGCCAGATAGGCCGCACGCCCAAAGGAATATGTTGCAATGACGCGCTCGCCCCGCTCGCCGTCGGGAGCCGCAATCTGAACATAACAGCGCGAAATGCAGGCACCTGCGGCAAAACACGCCGCCGCAAGCGTAAGCGCCACGCGCGCGTCGTGCTCCGCGGCCCAAGTCGCGCGCATGTCCACGTCTAGCTCGCGCCAGACGTCATCCTGAGCGTCGTATTCACGTTGCGGCATAGCATCCACGACAGAGCGCCCAAACCGAACGAGCATAATCCCCTCGGCAACGTTTGCCCGATAGGTATAGTCGAGCCGTGTGACCACGTTAAGCGCCTCAACGATTCGCGCAAAACGGGTGCGCACGTCCCACTCGCCGCCCGGCTGGCACGAAACCGTTCCCGGCTTTGCCCACGGGTTATCGCTCGAGGCCGTATCAAGCAGTCGGGGAACATCGTTGGTCGTCTTGGCGATATGCCACGCATCAAAGAGCGCGCAGCCCTCAAGGCTCGGCGAGGATGCCGTAGGGACCAATCCGGCCCCGATGCGCTCGAGGATGCCGGAAAGGTGGTTGAGACGGCACTCTATTGCAAGCAGCATGTCAATCTCGTCCTGGTCCAGCAGACTACGATCAAAATTGAGATAGAAAAGCTTTGAGCGGTCGATGCGCGCTAGGCTCATTTCGGACTTGGCAGCAATGGTGCGCAGGCGGGGCAAGTCGATCTCGCTCATAAGGGCGGCGGCATAACGCTCGATACCGCTCGGATTCTCGGCATGGTCAACGCGGTAGAGCAGCGTCTCGATAGCGTCAGGTAGCGGTGCCGTGTTAAAGCCCAAAAACACCTCGACCGGCTCGGGCAACTTTACGAGCTTGATCTTGTCGACAACGTTTTGCATGTCTGCATCGAGACCGTCGACGCCCGCCGTGTTCGCAATAGTGCTTTCGGAGTTGGCAAATATCACGTAGCGCAAGAACATCGAGGCCATAAACTCGCCGTAAGGAAGGGCGCGGGTCGAATTCCATGTCTCGAGGTCGGACTGCTCGCGCATGGGGCCTTCGGGAGAGCCGGCAGTTCGCGCACACGCGCGCATTGCTCCGTTGGCCTCCCTCACCATAATCTCGCCAATACTGGAATCGGACTCGTGAAGGACCAGCTCCATGTCGGGGTCCTCGGGCAACGGTGCTTCCCGAACAGGGCGGTCAACCTTATAAACCTTGCCCGACACGCTCACGTAGCCCAAGAGCGATATGTGGCTTTTGCCGACGAATTCGACGACGTAGCACGACTCTTTAGGATCCTCGCCAAAGACTTTCCAGACAACACCATACGAGCGCCCCGCAGGCTGCTCGGGCATCGATGGAAAACGCTTTTTGGGGTCGAGAAACCTGAGCTTGTATGTCGGACGCTCTGCCACGAAATATCACCCTGATCGGTCGTCTAGAGAAGGAGCGGTCGCGGATGGGCCGCGACACCTACTCGGAATCTTACACGAGTCGATAAGAAATAGTCCGCTTCACGCTCGCGCCTCGACCGAGGTTCGAATCCATGGGATGCCGACGTAAAAGAAAAGCCCCCGTTGCCGGGAGCTTCAAGATCAATTGGTGCGGCGTATAGGATTCGAACCTATGACGTTCTGATTCGTAGTCAGACCCTCTATCCAGCTGAGGTAACGCCGCAGCGCAAGACATATAAAACCACTTTAGTTAGTTAGAGTCAAGCACAATCTCAAACTTTTTGAGAATATGTTCCTCACGCAGCTCCGCATGCGCCAACGTCCCCGATGCGATCAATCGGTTTTTCAACTACATCGAACCCAGCACCGAGTTCCCTCAAAAGCGAGCGCACCCGCTGGGCACAGTCATAATCGGCAAACGAGATACTCAGCATGCGCGCGACCTGGTTAGAAGCCCCAACTCCATAGAACTGCTCAAGCGCCACAAGTCCCTCGTGCGTCACAAAAGTCTCGACTACATGCGGCGACTCCTCAAAGCACCATTGGGTCAACGGACCCTCGCTCGTCTGCCGCACCACCAAACCACCCATACCGGATGGCTCACACGTAACCAGTAGGTGCTCCCCACCTTCATCGCTCTCAAACAAAACTACCCGCTCATCAAACAGCTCCATCGCATCCCCTTTCTCTCGCTTCTATTTAACAAAAGCATAGCAGGTAGTTGGCTGTATACAGAACGTTTGTTCGTGTGTTTTCTATTGAGCTGTCCGCACGATATGGTAAGGCTTTGCGCACAAAAAAGGCGCCCCGGAAAGGGGCGCCCTCGCAAATCGCTTATGCAGGCAACCTACGCGACCGGCTCAATCTTCTCGAGGCCACCCATGTAGGGACGAAGAACCTCGGGGATCGTGATGGTGCCGTCGGCGTTCTGGTAGTTCTCCAGGATGGCGGCCATGGTGCGGCCAGCCGGCAGACCGGAACCGTTGAGGGTGTGCAGGTAGCGCGAGCCCTTGAAGTTCTCGGGGTCGCGATACTTGATGTTGGCGCGACGGGCCTGGAAGTCGCCGCAGTTGGAGCAGGAGCTGATCTCCTTGTAGGCGTTGTAGCTCGGCAGCCAGACCTCGATGTCGTAGGTCTGACGGGCAGAGAAGCCCAGGTCGCCGGTGCACAGGCTAATCACGCGATACGGAAGGCCCAGCTGCTGAAGCAGGTACTCGGCCTCGGCGGTCATGCTCTCAAGCTCCTCGTCGGACTCCTCCGGCTTGGCAAACTTGACCATCTCGACCTTGTCGAACTCGTGCTGGCGAATGATGCCGCGGGTGTCGCGACCAGCGGAGCCGGCCTCCTCGCGGAAGCAGGGGGTGAAGGCGGTGTAGCGACGCGGCAGGGTGTCGGCGTCGAGGACCTCGCCGGCGTGCAGGTTGGTAAGCACGACCTCGGCGGTGGGGATCAGGAAGTTATCGCCCGAGACGTGATAGGCATCGTCCTCGAACTTGGGCAGCTGGCCCGTGCCAAACATGGTCTGACGCTTGACGACGATGGGCGGCCACCACTCCTTAAAGCCACGGCTGGTGTGCGTATCGAGGAAGAAATTGATGAGGGCGCGCTCCAGACGGGCGCCGGCGCCACCGAGAACGGTGAAGCGGCTGCCGGAAAGCTTGTTGCCGCGCTCGAAGTCGAGGATGTCCAGATCGGTGCCCAAGTCCCAGTGCGGCTTAAAGTCGAAGTCGAACTCGCGCGGGGTGCCCCAGCGGCGACGCTCGATGTTCTCGTCCTCGTCCTTACCGTACGGGGTGGCATCGCACGGAATGTTGGGCAGGTGAGCCATGAAGTCGTACTGCTCCTGCTCGAGAGCGGTGCGGCGCTCGGCCAGACCGTCAATCTTCTCGTTGACGGCGCGCACGGCCTCCTTGGCGGCCTCGGCCTCGTCCTTCTTGCCCTCCTTCATCAGGGCGCCGATCTTCTTGGACTCGGCATTGCGCGTAGCCTGGAGTTCCTCGACCTCGGTGATGACGGCACGGCGCTCGTCGTCGAGCTCAAAGAACTTCTCGCGATCCCAAGACGTCTGGCGGTTAGCCATGGCGGTATCGATAGCATCGGGGTTCTCGCGAACAAACTTGATATCAAGCATTAGATCCTCCGGCGATATACATTCCATTTAGGTTGCAACCTTGTACATGTATGGGCAAGTATATACTTATGAGCGTTTACGACCCAACTCAACTACGCAAGAAGGCACCCAATGGACGCAGTTTTTTCCTTTTTGTTTGGCACCCGCACCGGTTTTGCCATCCTTTTCGCCGGCGGCATCCTACTGTTTGCGATTCTTGCCTTTGTAATGGAGAAGCGCACCCATAAGCTCTACGTCGACCGCGGACCCAAATCCGAGGACGATCAAGACGGCTTCTGGGACTAACCTGCCAAAAAGGGACCGGTTTATTTTGGTTGGTTTTATCTGAGCAAACGCAAGCGCCCCGCAACTGGAATTGAGCCAGTTGCGGGGCGCTTTTCGCACATGCGAAAAAACCGCAGGAAAAAACCTGCCAAAATAAACCTGTCCCTAAATGGCAGGTTTCACTGGAGGGTGGCGTCGATGGCCTTGACCAGGGCGCTGCGCATGCCGGCGTCCTCGAGCGCGACGACGCCCTTGATGGTGGCGCCGCCGGGTGAGCATATGGCATCCTTCATCGCCGCAGGATGCTGCCCTGTTGCAAGCTGCAGCTTTGCCGTACCCAACACCATCTGGCTCACAATGCGATAGGCATCGGCACGCGGGATACCGTGCTTGACCGCCGCATCGCCCAGGGCCTCGATTGCCATAGCGACAAATGCCGGAGCGCAACCACCCACCGTGCCGCCCACAAACAGCAGGCTCGTGTCGAGCTCGACGACAGTGCCAAGCTTACCGAGCAGGTCGAGCACCACGGCACGCTGCTCGTCATTGAGCGTAGAGGACTTCTCGCAAGCGATGACGCCCTCGCCCACCGAAACCGGCGTGTTGGGCACTGTCGAGATATGCGCGACACCCGGCAGGACCTTTTCCCACTTGGCGCTATCCCAAGTCCAGGCAACCGAAAGGACAACCTTGTCGGCAAGAGTGTCCTTAAGCGGAGCGAAGACCTTCTCGATCATGTACGGCTTGACCGCAGCAACCACGATATCGGATGCGGCGACAACCTCCGCCGCGTCACGACAGGCAACCATCCCACGCGCCTCACAACGCTCAACCAAGGCGTCGTAGTGGCCCGCGCAGGCGCACATATCCCTCGCAGCCACACCGGCGGCGATCCAGCCATCGGCCATAGCGCTCGCCATATTGCCAAAACCGACAAATCCAATCTTCATATCTCATAGTCCTTTCAGACACATTCCTCAAAACGAAAGGTATTGTCCCACGCCATTGTTTCGTATTGCCGACCTATTTGTGATACGGCTCGCCACGACTGATCTTGCAGGCACGGTAAATCTGCTCTAGCAGCACCACACGCGCCAGGTTATGCGGCAAGGTAATGCGTCCAAAGCTGAGCATCTCGTCGGCTCGTGCGCGTACATCATCGCTCACGCCGTCCGATCCGCCAATCACAAAGGCGATGTCGCTGCTGCCTCGCAGCATAAGATCGTCGAGCCTCGCCGAGAGCTCCTCACTCGAACGCTCCATGCCCTCGATAGCCAGCAGGATCACATGCGCTCGAGACGGCAAG